>DAIRDI010000029.1:0-17165 GCA_036796235.1 Candidatus Competibacteraceae bacterium
CCCCTTTGCCTCACGCTCGGTGAAGTATAATTACCCAACTACCATGACGCTTCAATTTTTAATCAGGAGTTCGCGGGTCTCGGTGGTAATGGTGATGACGCGGAAGGCATTGGGAGTTGACTGCGATCATTTAGGGATAGGAAGCTCTAGCGCCTAAAGCAGGACTAAAGAGTGAAGCTACACCCCGCATCGGCGGCCGTCAAGGTGATGCAACGCCTTACTAGCCCTTGGCAATAATTTTCCACCGGTTACCCTCATCACCTGATTTCAGCGCGCCCGAACCTGGCCACCGGGATCGAAGCGCCAGGGTCGGGCGATTTGTAGCACATCATATTTTTGATGTAACGACGGTGGAAAGGGCGCGTAGGGGGCGCCGAGCTTGACGATCCGTTGCGCCGCTTGATCCAGCTCGGCATAACCGGAGGAGCGCACGATCCGAACCTCCTTCAGCGAGCCATCGGCGCGAATCGAGACGTCCAGCACCGGGCCCGTATTCAAATTCAATCGACGAGCGATTTCCGGAAAATTCATCTCGCCGATCTGCTCGACTTTGCGCACCCAGGCCGCAATGTAAAAGCCTTCTAAAGATTGCGTGTCGTTGGGGCTGACCCGTTTGCCGCGAACCCCGGCGCTTGCCCGTCGTTGGGTTTCCGCTTCCAGGCTGGCGATCTGGCCGAGCAGGGCATTGCTGCCTAACCGGTCGGAAGCGCGCGATTCAGTGATTTTTCCGGCGGGCGCTGTCCGCTCCGAGCGAGGAAGCGTCGGTCTCGCCACCTGTTGCGCTGGTTCCTTAGGCTTGGCGGTGAGTAGGGGCGCTGTTTTGGTGGGCTTTGCCGCCGCGGGTGGACGAGCCGACTTGGAGGCGGCGGGAGCGGGTGGAACCGCGGGTGGCTTGGCTGGGGTCTTGACCGCCGCCGGTTTGGGCGCTGGCCGGGCGACAACGACCGGTCTCGGTGGGGCTGGTTTCGCGGTCGGCGGATCCGCGACAGCCACGGACGGCGCGGCGGGCGCGGTTTTCGGCGCTGGAGCCGATTTGGGGGCGGCTTCGGCGCTGGCCACGGCCTTCAGCGCTGGATTGACGGTCCGTGATTCTGGCGGCTTGGGCTGTTCCGTCGGCGGCAGCAACACCATTTCGAAGCGCAAGGGTTGGGGAGGGCGCGCCACCTCACCGTCGACGGAGACGCCAAAGACGAGGGCGACATGTAGACCCAGCGCGGCCAGCAAAGCTAGCGCCAGTCGAACCCCGCCATCGGCGTCACGAGCGAGCGCAATCATCTTTGGCTCGTGGTGGTGAGTCGTGCAATCGCTGTTCGATGGCGGTCATCAACGCCCCACCGATATCCAGGCCGAATTGAGCGTCCAGTTCCCGGGCGCAGGTGGGGCTGGTGACATTGATTTCGGTCAAGTAGTCGCCGATCACATCCAAACCGACGAACAACAACCCCATCTCGCGCAGGCGCGGCGCCACCTGCGCGCAGATCCAACGCTCGCGCTCGCCGAGCGGGACGCCCTCGCCGCGCCCGCCCGCCGCCAGATTGGCGCGGGTCTCGCCAGCTTGGGGAATCCGCGCCAGGGCATAGGGAACCGGCTCGCCATCGATCAGCAGGATGCGCTGGTCGCCGGCGATCACCTCCGGGATATAGCGCTGCGCCATGATGAACCGCCGGCCATGGGCGGTCAGGGTTTCCAGGATCACGTTGAGGTTGGGATCGTCCCGCCGCAGCCGAAAGACCGATGCCCCACCCATCCCATCCAGCGGCTTGACCACCAAATCACTCTGTTCGTCGAGGAATCTCTTGATGCGCGCCGGCTCCCTGCTGACCAGGGTCGGCGGACAACACTGGGGAAAGTGCAGGGCGAAAAACTTCTCGTTAGCGTCCCGTAAACCGCGAGGCTGGTTCACCACGAGCACGCCGGCCATCTCGGCCAGTTCCAGCAGATAAGTGGTATAGATGTATTCCATGTCGAACGGGGGATCCTTGCGCATCAGGATCACGTCCAACGCCGCCAGCGGTAGTTCCCGTTCGCCGTGGAAGGTGAACCAGCCGCGCGCGTCGTCCTCGACGCTCAGCAGCCGGGAGCGGCCGAAGGACTGGTTGGCGCGGGCATAAAGATCGGCTTGTTCGAAGTAATGTAATTCCCAGCCGCGGGCCTGGGCGGCCAACAGCATGGCGAAGGTAGTGTCCTTCTTGATGGTGATGGTGGCGATGGAGTCCATCACCACGCCGAGCTTGATGGTCATGATCGGCAGGCCGGGTAAGAGGGGAAATTCCGATCCGGATTTCCGGCGGGACGGGCGAACCGCGCGCGGGGCGCGCTGGGTGAATGCGGCTTCTGATGTTTTCGTCGTGGCGTCTTGGCTAGTAGTATGCTAAAAATCATGCGAAATCACCTAAGAAAGTCTTAATATCCTTGGTTGGTTATGACCGGATGCCCGGCTAGGGAAAGCCCGATGATGGCTTCCAGAGCAGGGCGCGCTTACGATGTTCGACTTCAGGTCCCGCTTATGAAGGATAGCCCTGTGGCAGATGCGGCAAGCAATCTCTCCGCGGCGACGCCGCTGCATCCCTTCGATAGCCTGGCGCGGCTCGACGCGCGGATCCGCGCGCGGGCGCCAGCCGCCGAGGCCGGCGCTCAGCCCTCGGAAATGCGCGGGCGGCTTGCGCTGCGCCTCGGTCCGTGGAACCTGCTATTCTCCATGGATGACGTCGCCGAGATCATCCCGGTTCCGCGCATTACCCGGGTGCCTGGGGTCAAACGCTGGTTGCTGGGCATCGCCAACCTGCGCGGCAAGGTGGTCTCGGTTTCGGATCTGCGGGATTTTCTGGCCGGGCGAACCACCGTGCAGCAGTCGGGCAGCCAGATCGTCGTCGTGCGCGCCGGCGGTTGGGATTACGGCCTGCTGGTGGATGAAATCGTCGGAATGCGACACTTTGGGCCGCAACAACGGTTGTCCTCCCTGGATGGAGTGGACGCGAGCCTGCGGCCCTACGTTGCCGAGGGCTTTCTGAACGACCAGCAAAACTGGCTGGTCTTCAATACGGGCGCGCTGCTTGCGGATTCCCGATTTTTGAACGCGGCCCATTAGGGTTTGGAGATTTCCCCCGTCGAACCTGAGGCGGGATCGATCAGGACCGTTTATTCAACGAGAAATAGAAATGCGTGATTCGCGAGACGACTCGGCGTTAAAAGGGTTCTCCGCCACGTACCTAGCGCTGTTGGGGACGCTGGTGCTGTTTATCGTCCTGATGGGCGTCATCTTTGTGATGCTGGCCCGGCAGAACGAACAGAACGAAATCTACTTCAAGCTGGCCAGCGAACAGCGCCTGCTGTCGCGGGCGATCGTGGCCGAGGCTCTCGAAGCCGCGCGGGGCAAGGAGACGGCCTTCGCCCGGATCCAGGACAGCCGCGATCGCTTCGAGCAAAGCTTGAACCACCAGAAGAACGGCGACCCCGCGCGGGGATTGCCGCCCTCGTCAGCCGCGCTCCAACCCTATCTCGGGGAGTTGGACAGCCGCTGGCAACCGATCAGGGTCGAAATCGACACGATTCTGGTGGGGCGCGACGCGGTGGTGTCGGTCAGCAACATCGTGCCTTTGCTGGAAAGCTCCCTCACCCGGATGAACGCCTTGTCCGATGAGATCGCCAGGAGTCTGTCCGGTAGCCGGGTCGATCCCCGACAAGTCTATCACGCCACCAAACAGGTGCAGTTGGGCGAGCAAATCGCCAGCGATCTCAAGCGGATGCTGACCGAGAGCGGTTTGAGCGCCGCCGCCGCCGCCGACCGGTTCAGTCGCAATGTCAACCTGTTTGGCCGGACTCTCAAGGGAATGCGAGAAGGCGACGCCCGAGGCGGGATCGAGCGGGTAACCCTCCCCGATAGCGCCGCCAAGCTGGCCGATCTTGCCGAGCTGTTCCAATCGCTGGAAACCGAAACCGCGCGCATCGTCGAGAAATCGCCGGAACTGGTCCGGATTCAGAACGCCGCCCAGAGCGTCGCCGAGCGGGGCGACGCCTTGCTGGAAGGGACCGACAAGCTGCTCGAGGCCTATACCGAACACGGCCGGCAGTTGAACGTGTTTGGCATTCCACTCACCCATCAGGTCGCTTATCTGCTGGGGGGCGTGGCGCTGATCCTGTTATTCGGGTTGTTCTATGTCCAGAATCGGGAAAGCCGGCAGCGACTGGTCGAAAGCGAACGGCGCAAGCAAGAAACCGAGGAGCAGAGCCGCCGCAACCAGGACGCGATCCTGCGCCTGCTGGACGAGCTGGGCAACCTCGCCGAGGGCGACCTGACCGTGCAGGCCAGCGTCACGGAGGACATCACCGGCGCCATCGCCGACTCGGTCAATTACGCCATCGAGGCGCTGCGCGACCTGGTCTCCACCATTAACAACACCTCGGGGCTGGTCGCGGCCGCCGTGCAGGAAACGAGCGCCATCGCCGACCGGCTGGCCAAATCCAGCGAGATTCAGGCCCGTCAGATCGACAACGCCAGCGCCACCGTGACCCAGATGGCGCAGTCCATGGACGAGGTATCGTCCAAGACCGCCGCCTCCGCCGAGGTGGCCGAGAAATCGGTGGGCATCGCCCATGAAGGCGGCGACCGGGTCCGGCGCACGATCTACGGGATGAACACCATTCGCGAGCATATTCAGGATACGTCCAAGCGCATCAAGCGCCTGGGTGAATCCTCGCAGGAGATCGGCGACATCGTGGCGTTGATCAACGACATCGCCGATCAGACCAACATCCTGGCGCTGAACGCCGCGATCCAGGCCTCGGCGGCGGGCGACGCCGGCCGCGGTTTCGCCGTGGTCGCCGATGAAGTGCAGCGGCTGGCGGAGCGATCCGGCAACGCCACCAAGCGCATCGAGACGCTGGTCAAGACCATCCAGGCCGACACCAACGAAGCGGTCATCTCCATGGAAAAAAGCACCGCCGAGGTGGTCGGCGGCGCGGGGTTGGCCGAAAAAGCCGGCGAGGCGCTGGAGGAAATCGAAAAAGTCTCCGCGAATCTGGCGGAGCTGATCGACGAGATTTCCAAATCCGCCGGCCAAGTCTCGGAGATGGCCTCGCGCGTGTCGACCGCCATGATCGCCATCAACGAAATCACCGGTCAAACCGCCGAGAGCAGCGTGTCGACCGCTTCCGCAATTGGCAAGCTGAATCAGCTTGCCCAGGAATTGCGACAATCGGTGGCCGGCTTCCGGTTGCCCGATTGAGCGAGCGCGCCGGGGCCATAATATCCTGAGGCGCAGCGTGGTCCCGACGCTCCAGCCCGACCGGGTTTCGCCCGTCGGGCCGGTTTTCCGCACGGAGGTAGCGTGATGGTTTCGCAACGTGTCGCCGACGATCCCCTCGGCCCAATCAAGGATGATCTGTTGCTCGCCCTGCGACGGATTCAGTTTGATTTGGAAGCTTATTGCGAGGATACCCGCCAATCGGCGCCCTTGACCGTCATGGTCGATTTCATCGACCAACTTCGTGGCCCGTTGGCGGTGTTGGAATACCCCGAGGCGGCTGCGTTGTTGGAAGAAATGCGCGCGACTGCCCTGGATCTGGCCAATCGCGCCGCGTATTCCCCGGATCCAGCCAAGTTGCGGCGGGCCGTCGAGTGCTTGGCCGATTATCTGGAAACTCATCTGACGCCGAGCGTCGACGAGCCGGAGGCCTCCAGCGCGCCGCGCCGGGCGCACGCGGCCGACCCGCCGGACGAGGCCGTCGCCGTCGCCGTCGAACCGGATGTCTCCCCGACGCCGGGTGCGTCGCTGGAGATTTTGCATCGGCTCCAGAAGACCGTTGCCGAGAAGCTGGAGAACGCCGCCGACCGCCCGGAGTCCTGGAGTCTTTTGCGGAACGATTTGCGGGCGCTCGGGCGGATGTTATTCGAAGGCGGGCAATCGCGCGCCGGCGGCCTGCTCGGTCGCTTGGACCGGATCGCCGAGACGCTGGCCGCCGGCGCCGTCGAGCACTATGGAACGTTGGTGGGTGGGGTGTGCGCCGAGGTGCTGGCCGGATTGCGGTATGGCCTGGAGTCGCTGGGGGAGGAGATGCCGGCGTTGCCGGTGGTGCTGGACGCGGCGGAGGAGCATCTGTTGCCGTTAGAGACCTTGCTGGACTTGCCGGCGCTGTCCGAAACCGCGGCGGCGGCGTTGCTTCGGGAGGTCTCGGAAACGGCTGCGGAGGACTCCTTCCCCCGCGCGCCCGGTGCTTCGCTCGCAGCGGCCGGGCCAGCGCATGACCCGGCGCCCGGTTTATCCGCTGCGCCCGACGCCGGTCCGGCGTCGGCGGTATTGTCCGACGTCGATCTAGCATCGCTGGAAACGAATCCGCCATCGTGCGGTGGAGATCGGGAAGTGGGTGAATCCGAGGCCTTCGGCGGCGATCCTATGGTGTTGATGGGACTCGCGGATGCCGATCCCGAGTTTGTCGAAGTTTTTCTCGAAGAAGCGTGCGAGGTCCTGGTTTCCATCCGCGACGAATTGACCCGCTGGCGGGAAAATCTGGAGAACCAAGAGGCATTGACGGTCATTCGCCGCGGTTTCCACACCCTCAAAGGCAGCGGCCGCATGGTCGGCGCGACCGTGGTCGGTGATTTCGCCTGGGAATACGAGAACCTGCTGAATCAGATCCTGAGCGGTAGTTTGACGCCCAGTGTAGCCATTATCAACGCCGTCGCGGCGGCGGTCGCGACTCTGGCGCCGCTGGTGGGCGAAGTACCCCTGCGGGGCGGCGAATTGGAGGCGCTGCCGGTCCTGGTCGCGCGGGCTCGCGCCTTGGCGCAGGCCGCGCGGCCGGAGTTGGAGTTGGAGCTGGAACCCAAGGAAAAGGTCGCGGTCCCCGTCATCCCGGAAGTTTCGGGAATCGATGTGGAATTTCTGGAGGTCTTTCTGGAGGAGGCGCGAGGCGCGCTGGCCGTCATTCTCGACCAGCATTCCCGCTGGCGGCTGAATCCAGCCGATCACCAGGCGCCGGCCATTATTCGGCGGGCTTTCCATACCCTGAAGGGCAGCGGGCGCTTGGTCGGTGCGACCGCGGTCGGCGACTTCGCCGGGTCTTTCGAGAATCTGCTGGGCCAGGTTCTCAGCGGCGGACTGGCGGTTTCACCGGCGCTCTTCGAACTGGTCGGCGAGGCGGCGCGAGCCATGGAGCCGCTGGTCGGTGCGGAGCCCCCTTCCAGTGAGGCCATCGCGGCATTGTCGCGCTTGGTCGCACGCGCCGATCGACTGCCGCAAGAATCGGTCGCCGTCACGCCGACCTTGGCCGAGCCGGTCGCCCGCGAGGCGCGCGCTCCCGCCTCAGCCGCGGGCGCGCCTCCAGGACTGGTGGCGCCACCGGCGGTGGATCTGGAACTGGCGCAGATCTTCCAATACGAAGCCGCCGAAATCCTGGATGCCTGCGATGCGCTCCTGCGGCGTTTGAGCGCCGAATCCGACCAAACCCGCCCGCTGAACGATCTGCGGCGCAGCATGCATACCCTGAAGGGCAGTTCGCGCATGACCGGGATCATGGCGGTCGGCGATCTGGCTCACGCCGCCGAATCGGTGCTGGATGCCCTCGGTAAGAGCGGCGTCCGGGCCACGCCCGTGGTTCTGGACACGTTGCAACACACCCTGGACCGGCTCAACGGGATGTTGGCGGAGGCCGCCAGCGGCTCGGAACTCACGGTCGCCCTCGATCTGATCGACGATCTGCACCGCTTGGCCAAGGTCGTGGCGGCGGGCGAACTGGTGGAGGAATTGCCAGAAGCCGCGCCGGCCATCGCCTCGGAACCGGCGCCGGTTACCGAACCACGCTCTTTCCGGGCCATGACCGAGCTGGATCAGGAGCTGGCGCAAGTCTTTCAGGCCGAGGCCTCCGATATTCTCGATTCCAGCGACGCCCTGGTGCGGCGATTGGGCGAGGAGCCGGAAAACGTGGAGCTCCTGAACGACTTGCGCCGTGAGATGCACACGCTCAAGGGCAGCTCCCGCATGGCTGGTTTCATGACGGTCGGCGACTTGGCCCACGCCGCCGAATCGGTGTTGGACGCCTTGGGCAAAGGCGTCTTGAAGGCGGCGCCGCCGATTTTGGAGAGCGTCCAGCGCGCTCTGGACCGCTTGCACCGGATGTTGGCGGGAGTGCGGGCCGGCGTGCAACCCCCCACCCCGCGGGATTTGATCGAGGAGCTGCAAGGGCTGCTCGGCGGCCCGCCCGTGGAACGGCCGCGCCCGGCCGCGCCCCTCTTGGCCGCCATGCCGGTTGCGATGGCGCCGGCTCGACCCTCCGAACAAGCCACCGCGCCGGCCGTGTCCAGCGATGCCATCCGCGTCAGCGCCGCGCTGCTGAATACCCTGGTCAATCAGATGGGCGAAAGCAGCATCTTCCGCGCCCGCATCGATCAGGGCGTCAGCGCGATGAGTTTCAACCTGGGCGAGCTGGAGCAGACCATCGCCCGGTTGCGCCGCCAGGTTTCGAATCTCGCCACGCAGGCCGAGGCTCGTATCCAGTCGCGCCAGGATCAGAGCGTCAAGGTCCATCAACTGGAGTTCGATCCCCTGGAGCTGGACCGCTTCACCGAACAGCAGCAAATGAGTCGGTCGTTGATGGAAATCGCCGACGACCTGAGCAATATCGGCGGCACCTTGGGCGAACATGCCCGGGAGATCACGACGCTGCTCGACCAGCAGGCCAAGGTCAACAAGGAAATCCAACAGGGGCTGATGCATACCGGCATGGTGCGGTTCGGCAGCATCATCCCGCGCCTGCGGCGGGTGGTGCGGCAGGCGGCCCAGGAGCTGGGCAAGCGCGCGGAGCTGCTGGTCGGCGGCGAGGAAGCGGAAGTCGACCGTACCGTGTTGGAAAGTATGGTGGCGCCGCTGGAGCACATGCTGCGCAATTCTCTGGCGCATGGCATCGAAACCCCGGAAACGCGCCGGGCCGCCGGCAAGTCCGAGATCGGGACCATCAGTCTGAGCCTGCGCCGGGAGGGTGCGGAGCTGGTGCTGGAATTGGGCGACGATGGCGCCGGCCTCAATTTCGCGGCGATTCGCGCCAAGGGCGAGGAAAAGGGCCTGTTACCGCCCGAGCAGCCGGCGACCCAGGACGAATTGATCGCTCTGCTGCTGCGTCCGGGTTTTTCCACCGCGACTTCGGTGTCCCAGATTTCCGGGCGCGGGGTGGGCATGGACGTGGTCAACGAAGCGATCCGCGCCATGCGCGGCGCCTTGCTGATCCAGACCGAACCCGGTCAGGGAACCCGCTTCATCATCCGCCTGCCGTTTTCGCTGGCGGTCACCCAGGCCCTGCTGGCGCAGGCTGGCGATGCCATTTTCGCCATTCCCCTGTTGAGCATCGAATTGGTGACCCGGCTCCAGGAAAGCGACTTCCAGGCTTATTTGGCCGGCGAGCCGGTCCAGCACCGGTACAGCGATCGCAAATATCCGCTCCATAACCTAGGCATCCTGGTCGGCGGCGAGCAGGTGCTCCCCTTCGAGGAAGCCAAGGATCGCCGGCCGCCGATCCTGCTGTTCCGCAGCGCGGAAGCCAGCGCCGCCTTGCAGGTCGAGGCGGTGTTGGGCAACCAGGAAATCATCGTCAAGCCGGTCAACCCACACTTCAATAGCGTGCCCGGTATTTCCGGGGCCACCGTGCTGGGCGACGGTCGGGTGGTGGTGGTGCTGGATCTGGCGGCGTTGGTGCGGCACATCGGTTCGCAACGACAGAAACAGGCGGAAAGCCGCGCGCTGCGGGCGGCCCGTCAGGAGGCGCGGCAGGAGAAGCTCACCATCATGGTCATCGATGATTCGATCACCATGCGCAAGGTCACCGCTCGGATTTTGGAGCGCCACAATATTCAGGTGGCCACCGCCAAGGATGGTATGGACGCGGTGGCGATGCTACAGACCCAGGTTCCCGATCTGGCGATCCTCGATATCGAGATGCCGCGCATGGACGGGTTTGAAGTCGTCGCTCACATCCGCAACCAACCGCATCTGCGGCATCTGCCGGTCATCATGGTGACTTCGCGCGGGGGCGAGAAGCATCGCCAGCGCGCCATGAAGCTCGGGGTCAACGACTACCTGACCAAACCGTACCAGGAAGAGCAGTTGCTACAATCGATCCGCAAGATTCTGGGCGAGCGCGCCCTGGAGCTGATGACCTGAGGCCCGCGGACGACGATAAGACTCCGGTCCCGCGTTCCCCGTTGCACGGACAACACGAATGGAAGACTCCTCGAACCTCCGCTGTTTGTTGATCTCGGTACAGAGCGGCCAACTGGTTCTGCCGAACAATCTGGTGGCCGAAGTGCTGCCCTTCGCGACCCCCTTGCAGATCGAGGGGGCGCCGCATTGGGTGGTTGGCGCCATGCTGTGGCGGAACCTGACCACGCCGCTGGTCAGTTTGGGACGACTGATTTTTCGCGTGACCCCCGAGGCCGATCTCAATTCCCGCATCATTATCCTCAACACCCTGGGGGCTGATTCCCGACTGCCGCATTATGGTATTTTGGGAACCTCGGCCCCGCGGCCGCTCAATCTGCGGCGCCAGGATATCCAGCCGGACCCGGAGATCCCCGCGTCCGAAATCAACCGGCCGGGCGTCCTGAACTGGGCGCGCTATCAGGAGCAACCGGCGGTCGTTCCCGATTTGGATGCAATTGAAGCCGTGCTGCGACCGCTGGTTCGCCGCGCCTGAATCGGGAAGGAAGCATCCACCCTCGCGCCCATGCGACTCAGCAAGATCAAGCTAGTGGGGTTCAAGTCGTTCGTGGATCCCACCGTGTTGCATTTGCCCGGCGACCGGATCGGCATCGTTGGCCCCAACGGCTGTGGCAAGTCCAATATCATCGACGCCGTGCGTTGGGTCATGGGCGAAAGCTCGGCCCGCAGCTTGCGCGGCGAGACCATGAGCGACGTGATCTTCAACGGCTCGGCCAGTCGCAAACCAGTCGGCCAAGCCGCCATCGAACTGCTGTTCGATAATAGCCAGGGCCGGCTGGGGGGACCTTGGGCCAGTTACGGCGAGATCGCCGTCAAGCGACTGGTAAGCCGCGATGGTCAGTCCGGTTATTTCCTTAACGGCGCCCGCTGTCGCCGCCGCGATATCGCCGACCTGTTCCTCGGCACCGGACTCGGGCCGCGCAGCTACGCCATCATCGAACAGGGCATGATTTCCCGGGCGATCGAAGCGCGGCCGGAAGAGCTGCGCGTTTTCCTGGAAGAGGCGGCCGGTATTTCCAAATACAAGGAGCGCCGGCGCGAAACGGAGACCCGCATCCGCCACACCCGCGAGAACCTTGACCGGCTCAACGACGTGCGAGAGGAATTGGGCCGGCAGCTCCAGCACTTGCAGCGCCAGGCCCGGGCCGCCGAACAGTATCGCGACCTGCGCGCCGAGGAGCGCCAACTGCGGGCGGAGTTATTGGCCCTGCGCTGGCGAACGCTGCAAACCGAACTCCACGAGCGCGAGCGCGAACTGCGCCAGCAGGACATCGCCCTGGAGGCGACGCTGGCCGAACAACGCCGGTTGGAGGCCAGACTGGAAGCCGGACGCGCGCGGCGCATGGATTTGAACGAAATCGTTAATGAGGCTCAGGGTCGTTATTACCAGGCTGGGGCCGACATCATCCGGCTCGAGCATGATTTGCAACACCAGCGCGAACTGCGACGGCGGCGCGAGGAGGATTGGCGCCAGATCCAGACAGCGCTGGAACAGATCGAAGCGCAATGGGTGTCGGATCAGACGCAGCGGGACGCGCTGGCGGTGGCGCTGGCCGCCGCCGAGCCGGAGCTGGCGCGCGCGCTGACCGCCGAGCTGGAAACCGGGGCGGCGCTGGCCGCCGCCGAGAATGCGCTGGGTGAGGGTCAGGCGGACTGGGAGGCTTTCAACCAGCGCCATGGCGCGGTCCAGCGCCAGGTCGAGGTGGAGCGCACCCGGATCGAACATCAGGAGCGACAGTTATTGCAAGGCGAGCGCCGGCTGGAACGGTTGCGTTGCGAGCAGGAGCAACTGACGACCGCCGATCTCGCGGATGTTCGTGCCGAGTTGCGGGCGGCCGAACAGACCGCCGCCGAAGGCCTGCGACGTGCCCAGGAAACCTTGGAGTGCGCCGAGTCTGCGTTGAGCGCGAACCGGGAGACAAGGCGGCAGATCGATCGGTCGCTTCAAATCTTGCGCGAGCGGGTACAGACCGGACGCAGCCGGCTCACCGCGTTGCAGACCCTGCAGGAGGGGGCGTTGAACCGCCATGAAGGAGATCTCAGGAACTGGTTGTACGCCCAGGGACTGGTGGATGCGCCCCGCCTGGCGGAGCAACTGGAGGTGGAGCCGGGCTGGGAAGCGGCCGTGGAAGCGGTGCTGGCCGATACGCTGGACGCCGTCTGTGTGGCGAGACTCGACGGACCGGCCCAGACCGCCGCCGTCGAGCTGGCCCAGGGTCGGTTGACGCTGATCGAACCACCGCCGGATGCGGCGCCGGACCGGGCGGCGGACTCCTCGGCGCTGGCGCTTAAGGCGCGCGCGCCGTGGCCGCTCGCCAGCCTGCTGGCTGGAGCGAAGATCGTCGCCACGGTGGAGACGGCGCTGGCGCGGCGCGCCGAGTTGCGGGATGGCGAAATCTGGGTGACAGCGGATGGGATATTGTGCGGGCGACACTGGTTGCGCCTGAACCGCGGCGGTGAAGAGGGCGTTCTCGCGCGCGAGCGGGAAATCCGCCGCCTGGAGGCGACGCTGGTCGAGGATGCGACGGCGCTGGAAGAACGGGAAACCGAACTGGAGCGCCTGCGCGAACAGACGCACGAACTCGAACGACGGCGCCGCGAAGCGCAGCAGGCGGTCAATCAGGGACACCGCGATCACGCCGCCGCGCAAGGACGGCTGAATGCGGCAACGACCCAAGAGGAGCAGGCGCGCGCGCGCCGCGCCGCGCTGAGCGAGGAAATCGCCGAGCTGAACGCTCAGGGCGAGCAGGACCGGGAGCAGATCCAACTGGCCCGCGAGCGCCTCGAGGAAGCCTTGCTGTCCCTGGAGAGTCTGAGCGGCGAACGGGTGGAACTGAGCGTGCATCGGGAGCGATTGGACGGGCAGCTTCGGGAATGCCGCGGCCAAGCGAACGCCGCTCGCCAGACGGCGGCCCAGCGGATGACGGCGTTGGAGTCCTTGCGAGTTCGCGCCGCCGCCGCCGCGCAAGCGCTGGAGCGGCTGGCGGAACAAAGGGAACAATTGCGGGAACGACGGGACCGGTTATCCGCCGAACGCGCCCCCGATACCGACGCGGCGCTGGCCGCCGCCGAGGCCGAGCTGGCGGTGGCTTTGGAACGGCGACTGCGCGTCGAAACGGAACTGCAAGAGGCCCGCCAACGCCTCGACGCCCAGGATGCCGAGTTGCAGGCGGGCGAGCAGGCCCGCGCGCGCCACGAGCGACAGGCCGAAACCCAGCGCCGCGCCCTCGAGGAACGGCGGTTGGCCTCGAGCGAGGCGCGAGTCCGCCAGCAGAATCTGCGCGAGCAGTTGCACGAACTCGACACCGATCCGGAAACGGTGCTGTCCGCTCAGTCGGAGACGGCGACTGAAACTGAGTGCATGGCGCGGCTGGAACAGGTGGAGCGACGCATCCAACGCTTGGGTCCCATCAACCTGGCGGCGATTGAGGAATGCGCGCAAGTCGCGGAGCGCAAGCAGTATCTCGACGCCCAGAACGACGACCTGCTGGAAGCGCTGAGCACCCTTGAAACCGCGATGCGCAAGATGGATCGCGAAACCCGCGCCCGTTTTCGCGAGACTTTCGAGCAGGTCAATACCGGCTTCGGCGAACTGTTTCCACGCCTGTTCGGCGGTGGGCAGGCCCATCTGGAACTCACGGGAGAGGATGTGCTGGACGCCGGCGTGGCGATCATGGCCAAGCCCCCCGGCAAGCGGATCGGCTCGCTGAGCCTGTTGTCGGGCGGCGAGAAGGCCCTGACCGCCATCGCCCTGGTGTTCGCCATTTTTCAACTCAACCCCGCGCCGTTCTGTTTGCTGGACGAAGTGGACGCGCCGTTGGATGACGCCAACGTCGGCCGGTTCGGCGCGTTGCTCCAGGATCTGTCGGCGCGGGTACAGTTCATCTTCGTCACCCACAACAAGGCGACCATGGAAATCGCCCAGCATTTGGCGGGGGTGACCATGCAGGAACCCGGAGTTTCGCGGCTGGTCGCGGTCGATATCGAGGAAGCCGCCCGCTTGGCCCTGGTCGGCTAGTCGCGGCGGGGATGGTATTTGTGAAAGGCCGGGGATTCCAGTATAACAAGCGTGGTGAATCCTGGGTCCGCTCGTGTTGCGGACTCGGTGCTAAGTTATCGCGTTGCGTGGTGTAACATCCGAAATTGTGACGGGCTTGATCTGGGGCTTTCGATTCATGGAACTGGATAAAACGCAGTTGCAGTGGCTGCTGGCGGGCATTGGAGCCGTCGTCGTCGCCCTAATTTATCTCTGGGGGATTCGGACTCGTATCAAGGAAGAACTTCGCCGGCGCCGGCGGAGGCTGGAGCGTGAGCCAGCGTTGGGCGAGACTTCCGGATCGTTGGATGAGTCGGCGAACGGCCATCATTTCGGCGACCTGGGGCATGTCACTCCAGAACATCACCTGGCTGACAAGATTCTGGTGGATGTGGAAATCCGCCCGCTCTCCCGCAAACCAGCCGACCCTCAAGCCGCTCGATTGGGGATTGCGGCGGAGGTCGGGCTAGAGACCGCGCCAGAGGCGGAGGCCCACTCTGCTCTCGCAGCCTCCGAGCCTTCCCCTGAAACCCGCCAGCAACCGGCGTTGTCACCTTCCCCCAGCATGACCGTGGCGTTGACGGTGCTCGCGCCGCGCCAACAGTTCTTCAGTGGACCTCGCATTCGAGCGGTCGCCGAGGAATTGCAATTCCGGCTCAATGCCGAAGGGCTGTACGAGCGGTTTCCGGATGAGGAAATGGACGACGAGGCGCCGGTGTTCAGTGTGGCGCACCTGCGGAAACCGGGTTCCTTCGAACCGGAGGTGCTGGCCGATCTGGCCACGCCGGGGCTGCTGTTGTTCATGCGTCTGCCCGGTCCTCTGGAGAGCTTGAGAGCCTTGGACTTACTGGTGATCACCGCCGATCAGTTGGCGCGGAAACTGGGCGGCGTGATCTGCGACGAACGCCGCCATCGGATGACCAACCAGTCGCTGATGCATTTGCGCGGCGAGGTCCTCGACTTGGAACGACGGCGGCGGTTGTGGGTGTAACCGCCTCGGCGGTGGAGCATGGTCATGGATATTCCCACCGATCCGCGAAACCGGATCGCCGAGTTGCGCCGGCAGCTCAGCCGGCATGATTACCGCTATTACGTCCTGGACGACCCGGAAATCCCCGACGCCGAATACGACCGGCTCCTGCGGGAATTGCGGGAACTGGAAGCCGCCCATCCCGAGCTGATCACGCCCGATTCTCCGACCCAGCGCGTGGGCGGCCAGCCGCTGGCGGCCTTCGCGCCGGTGCGGCATCGGGCGCCGATGTTGTCCATCCGCACCGAGACCGATACGGGTCCGGGCGGCGCGCGGGCTTTTGATGCCTTGGTGCGGCGCGAATTAGGCTTGGACGAAGCGGCCGCGCCTGTCGAGTATGCCTGCGAACTGAAGTTCGACGGTCTGGCCATCAACTTGCGTTATGAAAGTGGCGTGCTCGTGCAGGCCGCCACCCGCGGCGACGGTGCGACTGGCGAGGACGTCACCCAGAACGTGCGCACCATCCGGGCCGTGCCGCTACGGTTGCAAGGCGTCGCGCCCGAGGTACTGGAAGTGCGCGGCGAGGCGTACATGAGCCGCGCGGACTTCGAGCGCTACAACGCCCGACAGCGCGCCGCGGAGTTGCCCACGCTGGTCAATCCGCGCAACGGCGCGGCGGGCGCCATCCGGCAACTCGATCCGAACCTGGCGGCGAAACGGCCGTTGTCCTTTTTCGCCTATGGGCTGGGTGAAGCGCAAGGTTGGACTTTGCCCGCCACGCACGGCGAGATCCTTGATGCGCTGGCCGCGTTTGGGTTGCCGGTGAACGGCGAACGGATGGTGGCGCGGGGGGCGGAGGGACTGATCGAGTTTCACCGCGCCATCGCCGCAAAGCGCGATGCATTGCCGTTCGACATCGACGGCGTCGTGTACAAGGTCAACCGGCTCGACTGGCAGCGGCAACTGGGGTTTCGCACCCGCGAGCCGCGGTGGGCGGTGGCGCACAAGTACCCGGCGCAGGAGCAGTTGACCGTGGTCGAGGCCATCGACATACAGGTCGGCCGCACCGGCGCGCTCACGCCCGTGGCGCGGCTCGAGCCGGTGTTCGTGGGTGGGGTTACGGTCACCAACGCCACCCTGCACAACGCCGACGAGATCGCGCGCAAGGACGTGCGAGTGGGTGATACCGTCATCGTGCGCCGGGCCGGCGATGTGATTCCCGAGGTCGTCAGGGTCGTGCTGGACCGCCGCCCGCCCGAGACCCAACCGTTTGTCATGCCGGAACACTGTCCGGTGTGCGGATCGAGGGTGATCCGCCCCGAGGGTGAGGCGGTGGCGCGCTGCATCGGCGGCTTGTATTGCCGCGCCCAGCGCCAGGAGGCGATCCGCCATTTTGCTTCGCGTCGAGCCTTGGACATTGAGGGTCTGGGCGACAAGCTGGTGGCGCAACTGGTGGAAAGGGATCTGGTGCGGAATCCCGCTGACCTGTACCAACTGGACGTGGAGAAGCTGGCCGACCTGGAACGGATGGGCGCCCGGTCCGCCGCCAAGCTGCTGGACGCCCTGGAACGAAGCAAAACCACCACGCTGGCGCGTTTTCTGTACGCGCTCGGGATTCGCGAAGTCGGGGAAGCGACGGCGCTGGCGCTGGCCGAGCATTTCGGCGGACTGGAAGCGCTCATGGCCGCCGATGAGGAGACCCTGCGGCAAGCGCCAGACGTCGGGCCGGTGGTCGCCGCCGCCATGCGCGCATTTTTTCAGGAACCGCATAATCGGGAAGTGATCGTCCGCTTGCGCGCCGCCGGCGTGCGCTGGACCGAGACCGCGGCAAAGCCGGTCAGCGATCGACGCTTCGCCGGCAAGACGTTCGTGTTGACGGGGGGGTTGGAGTTCCTGACCCGCGATCAGGCCGCCGACCGGCTGCGGGCGCTGGGCGCCAAGGTCAGCGGCAGCG
>DAIRDI010000030.1:0-16952 GCA_036796235.1 Candidatus Competibacteraceae bacterium
TCGGCGGGAATGGCGGACAGCGGTTCGCCGGTATTGGCGTTATCGCCTCGGGTCCGGGCGTAAGACACGCCCGCGTACCAACGCGGCGCGTCGTAGGTGAACTCCACCTCGAAACCGGTCAGTTCCGCGTCGCGCACGTTCTGATTGGTGGTCACGCCGCCCGGCCCCGGATTGCCGGGTACGGGCCGGGGGGAGAAGATGACGAGGCTGTCGATGAAATCGTCGACGTCGTTGCGAAACCCGGTGAGGCGAAACCGACCCTGATCGCCGGAGACGAATAGATCGTCGCGCCGCAACCGCGCGCTGATTTCCTTGTTGTGGGCTTTTTCCGGCTTGAGATCGGGGTTGGGCACAAACAGGTTGGCGCAACCCGGACCACAGGTGAAATGGGTGCCGGAGACGAACAGTTCGGTCAGATTGGGCGCCCGGAACGCCTCGTTGTAGGCGGCGTGCAGGGAAAACCAGGACGTAACCTGGACGCCGAGACCCAACTTTTTGGAGAACTCACTCGCACTTTGGTCGGCGGCCCGAGTCGCCGATTGATTTTCGTACCGATCCCAGCGCAACCCCGGCGTGATCGTCCAACGATCGCCGATGAAGATCTCGTCCTGCGCGTAGAAACCGAAGACGGTCGTCTCCCCATCGGGAAACGCATCGCGCGGCGCACCGTCGCGGCGCGCACGCGCCTCGTCGCGGTAGTACTCGACGCCGTAGGTCAGTACCTGGCTGAACTGACCGGTCCGACCGAAGGACATGCTGTTGCGCGCGTCCAGGCCGGTGGTGGTGAAATCAGTTTCATCGCGGCGATCATCCACCAGGCGGGATTCGTCGCTGTCGGTGCGGTTGTGATAGAGCACCACCGTCGGTCGCAGGTAGGGATCATCTGGATGGTCGTAGTGATAACGCAGGGTCGCGTTGCGCTGGCGGGTCGTGCGATCGACCAGATCGGCGGCGGACCCGGCGGTTTGGGCGTTGGACGGGACTTCGCCGTCGCGATCGAACGTCTGAACAGAGCCGCTGAAGGTGTGAAACGGCGCCGGCGTCCAGGTCAGTTTGGCGAGACCGGCCAGCGAGTCGAACGCGGAATTCTCCAGCCGGGACCCGTCGCCCAGATGAAGGTCGTCGGCGGTGCGATAGGAGAGGTTCAGCAGATAATCGAAGCGGTCATCGACTTGCCCGTAAAGGGCGGCGCTGAATTGTCGTTGCGCGTCGACATCCTGATAACCGCCCCTGAAACGCGCGCCGAAGATCTGTCCCGGCGCCAGCCAATCGGCGGCGTCCACGGTCGTGAGGGAAACTACCCCGCCCAGCGCCCCGCTGCCCCACAGCGCCGAGGCCGGGCCGCGCAACACGTCCACCCGCTTGAACAGCTCCGGATCGAGAAAGATTCGGCTTTCGTGGGCGCGATTGTAGTTTTGTCGGGCACCGTCGATCGCGAACAGGATTCGGGAGTCGGACAGGCCACGAATGACCACGCGCTGGCCGATGGCGCGCGGGCCGCCGGCGACGTCCACGTTGGGCAAATCCGCCAGCAGGTCGGCCAGACTATCCGCCTGGGTGCTTTCGATGCGCTCGCGGTCGACGATGCTGACCGATTCGGCGACCGCGAAAGGATCGCGAGCGGTCTTGGTGGCGGTGACCGTGACCGTGTCGAGCCAGCGGCGCTCGATGCGGTCCTGACCTTCCTCGGCTTGCGCGGGAATTCCAGCCAACAGTAAAGCCAAGGCGCAAGGCGCCAACGAGGTGATGACCGCCCGAACGGGCCGGTCTGCGATCGTTGTCCACAACACCAAAAATGCCTCCGTATTGAAGTGGTTCGAGCAGGCTGGCTGCCGTCGCCCGGAGGCATCAGGTGGCTGGCGCGACGTCCGTGCGGGGACGCGTCGGGGTGGGTTATTTGGTCAGGATCAATTTGTCCTGCCGGGTAATTCGTAGCCGGTATTCCTGCCCGGCGTGGTCGATCAGGATTTCCTGGGCGTCGCCGAACAGGTCGTCGCTGGACAGCCGTTTGCGGGTTCCGCCGCCGTCGGCGTCGGAGCGAGCGGATTGAAGTTCGCGGATCGGCGGGCTCATGAGGGAAGTTCCGGGTAATGCCGCCGCGCGGTCCTGGCGGCGGTGGGTTGGCGCAGGCGTTGCCCGCAGGCGTGCAGGCATAAGGTTCGGACGCGGGCCTTGGACGCATGATCGAGGCAACGGAAATCGGCCACGCTTACCGCTCCGCACACCAGAAGCTGGTAGAGTTTATCGGCGCTGATTTCCAGCTCGATCCGATGTTCTTCCTCGGCGGCGTCCGGGATGCGGACTACGTGAAATCCGGGGATCGGCGCGTCCGCCCGCACCCGCGCGGCTTGCTTCGGCATGGCGGCGCTCCTCATGACGACACCGAACTCAGGCCCCGATTGAAGGCCGCCAGGCTGGCGCGCGGCAATAACACCAGGGGCTTGGTGTGGCGCGCGCAGAACCGCTTGATCCGGTTTACCGCGTCGTGGCTCACACAATCCAGCGGGCAGAACACGGCATCCGCTTGCCGCACCACATCCCAAAGCTGGGTCCGGGCATCCTCCCGGCCGCCGTCGTGGTGGATGAATCGGCCGTTGCGCCGTTCCACCAGTTCTCGAAAATGCTTGCACTGGCCGTGACGGCCGCCGACGTACAGCACGCAGCGTCCCACCAGATCGGGCGCCGCGCCGCGGGGGGCGTCCGCGTCGGCGGCTTTCGGGTCGGCGGCGTCCGCGCGCGAGCGCGCCAGCTCGCGCTCCAAAGCCGCTTCCAACAGATCCCGTTCCTGGAGGGATTCGGCCAATTGTTGCGTGAGCCACTGGTTTTGATCGATGGAACGATTGGCCTGTTGTCGCCAGGTCTCGGCGGTGGTTTCCGCGCGTTCGGCTCGCCCCTGTTCGGCGGCCAACCGCGCGGTCAGATCCTCGACCGCGGCGGTCAACTGCTCGACCAGGGGCTGCCTCTCCACCATCGCCAGACGGGCTTCGGCGGTCTGGAGCTTGCGTTCGGTTTCCAGGGACTGAGCCAACCGCTGGTTCAGGGCGCCGATGATGTCCTGCTGCTCGGCCAGCCGACGGCGCGCCGTGACTTTGGCGTCGGCCAACTCCGCTTCCAACTCCGGGCACCGGCGGCGCAGGCGATTCAGTTCCTGTAAATCCACCCGGATGGACGCGCCGGACAGATGCGACAGCATGTGGACCTCGCCGTAGACGCGGTCGAGCACGGCGCCCGGGATGCCCCGTTGGGTGATCAAGGCCCAGTAGGCGCCGCCGATCTCCCCGCTGTCCAGAGCCGCGTCCCAGTAGGCGTTGAATTCTTCCGTCGTCCGCGCCTTGCCGAGTTGCTGGATGGCGGGTTTGTATTTGCGATCCAGAAACTTGTGGATCAGGCGGCTGGCGGGCGCGGCTTCCCGCGCCGTGCTGACGAATACCCGATGCACGTCGTAGTCGGAGTCCAGCGCCTGCGCGACGCCGCCCAGCCGCCGCTGGATTTGCCGCAGTTCCGCCAGGGTCAGGCAGGTGCCGATGACGCTACAGTGGTAGTACCGATCCAGTTCCCAAAGCTTTTTGCGCGGGGGCGCGGGCGTCGGCTGGGTCGTCGCTTCCGACGAGCGCGGTAAAAAAATCGCGAGATAAGGTTCTTCTGGCGCGCCATTCGTCAAACAGAGTTTTTTGCGCGACCCCGGCGGCAAGACCAGGGAAGATTCCTGAGTTTCTTGCAAGGAATTCAGTACGTTATAATGGAGTTCGCACATAGGGGATTCCATAAGTAAAACCATCTATGCACTTAATGATAATTATTCTCAATTGCATGTCAAACGATAATTTAAGTAAAATGCAAATAATTCTTTTTAACTTTAAGATCGAACTCACCGAACATCAACGTGCCCCCCAGCCCCGTGGAACGAATTTTCTCACTCTTCATTGTCGTCGCGGCGCACGTCGGTCTGCTGTTCTGGATGACGATGGGCCTCGGTCATACCCCGCCGAAGGTCGCGCCGCCCACAATTCAAGGGGTGCTAGTGCCAAGCGAGGCGCTGACGCCGCCGCAACCGCTGCCGACCGCGCCGACGGCTTCCGTGCCGGGTCCTCCCGAGCCCGCGCCACCGGAACCGGAACCCGCGCCACCGGAACCGGAACCCGCGCCGGAGCCCCCGCCACCGGAACTCAAGCCCAAGCCCTGGCCCAAGCCGGAACCGCCCCCGAAACCCAAGCCGCCTTCGGAGAAAGCCCTCACGACGCCCAAACCCGAACCCAGGCCCGCGCGACCGCAGAAACCAGCCGCGGCCAAGCCCGAAGCCCGGACGCCCGGTTCGGCGCAAAATCGGACTCGACCGCCCACGGGTTCGTCGGGGCCACCGGGACCATCCGGTCCGCCCGGCCCACCTGGACCACCTGGACCACCGTCGCCGGTCGTGCCGCCGCGCGTCGATGCCGCGCATCTGAATAACCCGGCTCCGGTTTATCCGGCCCCATCGCGGCGCTTGCAGGAAGAAGGCCGGGTATTGCTGGACGTTCACATCCTGCCCGATGGCTCGGTGGGCCAGATCCGGCTGCGCGCCTCAAGCGGCCACCGTCGGCTCGATCAATCGGCGCTCGATGCCGTGCGGCGCTGGCGCTACGTACCCGCGCGCCAAGGCGGCCAGGCGATCGCGTATTGGTACGTCCAACCCATCGTGTTCTCACTGAACCCGTAATGCGGGTTCTTCATGCCGATTCACCAGAACGAGGATCACTGCCGTGGAACCGAATGCATCGCCGACTCCAAACCCTGAACCGGCTATTCCCGAATCAGCGGGCGCCACCAACGCCGCTTCGGAGTCGCCCGAGACGTCCGCGGCCGAACCCTCCGGCACGGCGGCGGACGCCGAGCCCACGCCCACCGACGCCGTCGCGCCCGCCGAAACCGCGATCACCGCCCCCGACGCCGGCGCCTCGAGCATCGCGAACAGTCCGGAAATCCTGGAACCCTCGATCCTAGACCAGAACCCTTACGGGATTCTGGCGCTTTGGGAGCAGGGCGACCTGCTCATCAAGGGCGTGGCGGTCGTCTTGCTGCTGATGTCGATCGTATCGTGGTACCTCATTGTGAACCGGGGTCTGCGGGCGCTGCGGTTGCGCCGCGCGGCGCGCGCCTCCTCGCGCTTCTGGCATGCCGAGAGTCTCGAAGAAGGTCTGGAGCTGCTCGGCCCGAATCGCCGCCGCGCCAATCCCTTCCGGGATCTGGTCGAGGAGGGCATCCATGCCCGCGACCACCATCTCGCCCGTCGGCAGGAACTGCACGGCCAGCTAAGCCTGGCCGAGTGGCTCACGGTCTGCCTGCGCACCACCATCGACGAGAGCGCCGAGCGGATGCAGAGCGGCCTGGCCATCCTCGCCTCGGTCGGATCGACCGCGCCGTTCATCGGCCTGTTCGGGACGGTGTGGGGCATCTACCACGCGCTGGTGAGCATCGGGGTCGCGGGGCAGGCCAGCATCGACAAGGTCGCGGGTCCGGTCGGCGAAGCGCTGATCATGACCGCGTTCGGCCTGGCGGTCGCGATTCCGGCGGTGCTGGGCTACAACCTGCTGATCCGCGCCAACAAGGGCGTGCTCGGGCAACTCAACCGCTTCGCGCACCAACTCCATTCTTATTTTCTAACCGGCGCGCCGGTGAACCGCCCCGCGCTGCGGGTGGCGCGCATCGCGAAGGAGGCGCGCTGACATGGCCTTCGGCAACGGATCGGACGAGCACGACGCGGAGATGAGCGAGATCAACATGATCCCGCTGGTCGACATCATGCTCGTCTTGCTAATCATTTTTATCATCACCGTGCCGGTGGTGACGCATACCGTCAAGCTGGATCTGCCGCGCGCTCAGAACGAACGCCTCCTCATCGAGCCGGAAACCGTCATGATCGCCATCACGGCCGACGGAACGGTGCATTGGAACCAGACCCGCGTCGACGAGCAGGAGCTGTTCCTGCGCCTCGAACGGGCGGCCACCCAGAAACCCCAACCCGAACTGCACATCCGCGGCGACCGGCGCGTGGCCTACGAAAACGTGATTCAGGTGATGGCGGCGGCGCAACGAGCCGGCGTTCAGCGACTGGGATTCATCACCGACCCGACCGACTGACCGGAGCGGCGTGGCGATCCCGCTTCTGGAAGGGATATTACTGAGTGGGCTTGCGCAACCGCTCGAAAAGATCGGCGGCATCATCTGGCCGCGAATCCGGTCCGAGGCCACCCGGATCGTCCAGCGGTCTCAGCAGTTGCACCGGCGCCGGTTCGCCCGAGTGGACCGGACGGTCGAGACCGACGGTCACCAGCGCGGGAAAGGCGATGATTAGCGCCACCACGATCATCTGGATCACCACGAACGGAACCGCGCCCCAATAGATGTCGCTGGTGCGGACCTGCGGCGGGGCGACGCTGCGCAGGTAGAACAGGGCGAAGCCAAACGGCGGATGCATGAACGAAGTCTGCATGTTCACGCCCAGCAGGATGCCGAACCAGACCAAATCGATGCCCAGCTTTTCCGCCACCGGCGCCAGCAATGGCAGGATGATGAAGCTGATCTCGAAAAAATCCAGGAAAAACGCCAGCAGGAACACCAGGATATTCACCACGATCAGAAAGCCCAACTGACCGCCCGGCAAATCCAGCAGCAGGTGTTCCACCCACAGATCGCCATCGACGCCGCGGAACACCAGGCTGAACACGCTGGCGCCGATCAGAATGAAAATCACGAAACTGGTGATCTTGGCGGTGGCTCGCAGCGCCTCGCCGAGCATCTTCCGATTCAGCTTGCGCTTGACGAAGGCCAGCAGCAGCGCGCCGACCGCGCCCAGGGCGCCGCCCTCGGTCGGGGTGGCCCAGCCGATGAAGATGCTGCCCAGCACCAAAAAGATCAGCACCAGAGGCGGGACCAGGGCCACCGCCACCCGGCCAGCCAGCGCCCAACCGCGCAGGGTGCGCGCTTCCGGCGGCAGAGCCGGCGCGCTGTGCGGGCGGAACAGGGTGTTCAGGAACACCCAGCCCAGATAAAGTCCGCCCAGAATCAGGCCGGGCAGGATGGCGCCCTTGTACATGTCCCCCACCGAGCGGCCGAGCACGTCGGCTAGCACGATCAACACCAACGAGGGCGGGATGATCTGCGCCAAGGTGCCGGAGGCGGCGATCACCCCGGAGGCGAGGCGCGGATCGTAGCCGTAGCGAAGCATGATCGGCAGCGAAATCAGTCCCATGGCGATCACCGAGGCCGCGACCACGCCGGTGGTGGCGGCGAGCAGGGCGCCGACCAGGATCACCGCGTAGGCCAGTCCGCCTCGGACTGTGCCGAATAACTGGCCGATGGTGTCGAGCAGATCCTCGGCCATGCCGCTGCGTTCCAGCACCAGGCCCATGAAGGTGAAGAACGGGATGGCCAGCAGAATCTCGTTCTTCATGATCCCGAACACCCGGTCGGGAAGCGCCTGCAACAGATTGGGGGTCAACAGGTCCAGGTGGATGCCGAGCAGGCCGAAGGCCATGCCCACCGCCGCCAGCGAGAACGCCACCGGGTAGCCGATCAAGAGGAACAGCACCAGGGCCGAGAACATGATCGGCGCCATGTTGGCGATCAGAAACTCCGCCATCTCAGTGTCCCGTCTTAAATTCCGGCAACGGCCGGTCGCCGGTCAGCACGGCGGCGTTCTTGATGATCTCGGACAGACCTTGCAGGCCGAGCAGGCCGAAGGCGACCGGAATCGCCAGTTTGAGCGGCCACCAGATCAGCCCGCCGGGGTTCGGCGAGGCTTCGCGGGTCTGGAAGGCGATCAGGAAGTAGTGCCAGGCATCGACCGCGATCAGCAGGCAGACCGGCAGCAGGAACAGCAGGGTTCCGAGAATTTCGATCCAGATCCGAACCAAGGGCGGCAGCCGGGAGGACAGGATGTCGATGCGAACATGCCCGCCCTCGCGCAGGGTCCAGGCCGCGCAGAACAGGAATACCAGTCCGAACAGGAACCATTGCGCTTCCAACAGGGCGTTGGAGCCCCAGTCGAGCGTGTAGCGCAGGGTGGCGGCGAGGGCGCTGATCAGGGTGCAAGCCAGAATCAGCCAAGTCATCCAGCGGCCGATCCTCGTGTTGAGGGCATCGATAGCCGCCGCGATGCGGAGCAAGGCTTTCATGTCGGCTTCCTCGGGCAGAGCGGTGGAGCGGCGTTCGGTGATGAGCGCGCCGCTGGCGCGCGCCGGAGTTCAATCGATCAGGGTTGCGACCCAGATCGTGGTTTCGCCGGCGGCGCGGGTCTGGATTCGGGCTGAATGACGGGCTCCATCGCTGGACCACAGCGTGATGATGCCGGGTGATTGCAGGTCTTTCCGAATCTGACGCCAGTCCGCTGGCGTTTGCCCCGGTTCGGCGAGCAAGGCCGCGAAGTGCGTGCCGCTGAGCGGTGATTTCGCGCCGCCGAGCCGTTGGTCGAAAGCCTCGTTGAACAGAATGATTCGGCCCTGCTCGTTGACCGCGCACACGCCGGCGGCCAGCGTGTTCAGAGTGACGGCGGCGGCCAGTTCGCCTTTGCGCGCGGTTAACTGGCTTTCCTTGAGCGCGGTCACTTCGATGAGGGCCGCGATCACGCCGAATATTTCCCCATGCTGGGTCCGGTAGGGCACCAGCCGCAGCAGGTACCAACGACCGGTGGCGCTCTTCAGCAACTGGTCGAAGACGTTATGGGTTTTGGCGACCTTGATGGCATCGCGGTGGATCGCTTGCATGAAAGGATGGGCGAAATCGCCGACCGGCCGCCCGATGTCGTGCGGCAGCAGATCGATTTCCTGGGTGATGGGTTGGGTGAACTTGCGGATGCGCAGATCCAGATCGAGGAACAATTTGCCGATCTGGGTGCTGCTCAGCAGGTTGTTCATGTCGTTGTTGAGTTCGGCCAATTCGGTGATCTTGTTCTGATACTCGGCGTTCACCGTGTACAGCTCTTCATTGACCGATTGCAATTCCTCGTTGGTGCTCTGCAATTCCTCGTTGGCGGCCAGCAGTTCCTCATTGGTCGCCTGAAGCTCTTCGTTGGAGGTTTCCAACTCCTCGATGGCCGCCTGCAGGTTTTCCTTGTTGGTCTGGAGTTCGCGCTCCAGGTCATTGATCCGCTGGGACGCCTTGGCGTCCAGATCGAGGGATTCGCCTTCGCCTTCGCCTTCGGCGGTCGCCGCCACCGGCGCTTCGGTGAGAAACACCAGGTAGAGCGGGGCGTCGCTGTCGTCGTCGCGGAACGGTTCCACGATCATGTCGATCGAGCGCATCCGGTCGCGACCGCGGACGCGGATGTCGCGGTAAGTCAGGGTCTTGTGGTCGCGTTGCGCTTTATGGATGGCGCTGGACAACACCAGCGCCAGGGCGCGCGGCAGCATTTCCAGCGCGTTCAGAGTGGCCTGACCGGCGGGCAGCGCCAGAAAGTCGCCCGGCGTGCCGTAGGTGTAGACCAGCTTTCCGGATTCCTCGACCACCAGGCAGGCGGGGACATGCTCGCGCAGCAGCTTGGCGGTGATCCGGTCCACGGTCTGTTCGCGATTGGACGCGCGCGAGGCGCGGTACGGTCGGGCCAGCTCCGCCGAGCGCCGCGACATGCGCTCTTGCAGAGGCATCAGATCCACGCTTTCCGAGAGGGCTGGGCGGAGGTCGCCCCGATGGCGGAACACTTTGTGCTTCAGACTCAGGGTTTCGAACGAGTCGCTCGAATCGCCGATGGTTTCACTGGAACCCAGGAACAGGTATCCGCGCGGGTACAGGGCGAAGCCGAACGAGGTCATCACCCGGTGCTGGAGGACGGGTTGCAGATAAATCAGAAGGTTGCGACAGGTGACGAGGTTGATCTTGGTGAACGGTGGATCGGACAGGATATTGTGGGCGGCGAACACCACCATTTGTCGGATGTTGCGCTGGACGTAGTAGCTGTTGCCTTCCTTGATGAAGTAGCGGCGCAGCTTCTCGTCCGGTAAATCGACCACGATACTTTCGGGATAGGCGCCGCGCCCGGCGTGATCCAGCGCCTCCTTGTCCAGATCGGTGGCGAAAATTTTGACATCCAGGTTCTTTTTGCTGTCCTCCATCTGTTCGGCGCAGAGGATGGCGATCGAGTAGGCTTCCTCACCGGTGGCGCAGCCCGCCACCCAAATGCGGATCGGCTGATCGCCGCTGCCCTGAGCGAAAATTTCTGGAATCACTTTTCGGCGCAGGATCTCGAAAGCCTCCGGGTCGCGGAAAAATCGAGTGACGCTGATCAGCAAATCCTTGTAGAGCGCCTTCACCGCCTGGGACGACTGGCTGAGATGGTGCACGTATTCCTCAATCGTGATCATCTGGGCGATACCCATGCGGCGCTCGATGCGACGCAGGATGGTGCTGGGCTTGTAGAAACTGAAATCCACCCCGGTTTCCTTGCGCAGCAGGGCGATCAATTGCTCGATCTGGTTCTCGCCGGCCCCCAGCGCGCCCGATGGGTCCGGCGCTTTCTGGACATAGGGATGCTGGATATATTTCAGCAGGGCCTCCGGCATCCGCTCGGGCGGCAGCACGAAATCCGCCAGTCCGGTCGCGATGGCGCTACCGGGCATGCCGCTGAACTTGGCCGAACTTTCCTCCTGGACCATCACCATGCCCCCGGCTTCCTTGATGGCCCGGATGCCGCGGGTGCCGTCGCTGCCGGTGCCGGAGAGCACCACGCCGATGGCGCGTTCCCCCTGATCTTCCGCCAGCGACTTGAAAAAGATGTCGATCGGGAGCACCAGTCCCTTGCTGTGATCGATTTCGCCGAGCAGAAGCTTGCCGTGCAGCAGGGTCATCTGAGTCTTGGGGGGAATCAGGTAGACCTGATTCGGCACCACCGGCATGCCATCCTCGACGCGCCGGACCGGCATCGCGGTGTTCTTCGACAGCAGCTCCACCATCATGCTTTTGTAGTCCGGCGAGAGATGCTGGATGACAACGAAGGCCATGCCGCTGTCGGGTGGCGCGTTTTTGAAAAACTGTTGCAGCGCCTCCAGACCACCCGCCGAGGCGCCCAAGGCGGCGACGTGCGGGATCGTGGACACGCCGGCCACCGCCCGCGACGGCGCGGGACGCCGTTTCGCCGGGGCGGCGCGCGCTGGTTTAGCGTCGTTCGATTTTGGCTTCATGGTTTCGCTAGGGGTGAGTCGTCGCCGACTGGAGGGCGTTGGGAATGAGTCCCGATCGATTCAACCATACCTTACCACTTTTCGGATTTAGTCCCTCACACTGCTTGTCGGACGACCTCGCTTTCGTCCCCCAACCCCTTCAGGCAAGGGAGGTGGGGACACCTGCCGAGGACTCAGCGACTGCGTTTAATTTCGGGAGCCGCGACCAGACCGGCCGCGCGCTCCAGCGCCGATGGGAAAGCGGGTTTGCTCAGAAACTGCTCGGCGGCGGCGGCGTCCAGCGGTCGCGAAAAATAATAGCCTTGACCCAGATCACACCCCAAGGCGGTCAGCCGCTCGACCTGTTCGAGGGTTTCCAGCCCCTCGGCGACCACGGTTTTTCCCAGCGCCCGGGCTAGAGCAACGATGGCGCGGACGATTTCCAGGCGGCTGGAGTTGTGGTCGATCGGTTGGATGAAGGCGCGGTCGATCTTGATGGTGTCGAATGGAAACTGGTGCAGGTAGCTCAGCGAAGAGTAGCCGGTGCCGAAATCGTCCAGCGACAAGCGGATGCGCAGCGCGCGCAGGTCATTCATGAGCGCGCGGACGGTTTCGCTGTTATCGATCAGGACGCTTTCGGTGATTTCCAGTTCCAGCAGGGCCGGATCGCAACCTGTTTCCGCCAGTAATTGGCGGATGTCCTTGACCGCATTGGCGCCGCCCAACTGTTTGCTGGACAGGTTGACGCTGATGGTGAGCGGCATCCGTTCCGGATAGGACCGCGCCCAGGCGGCCAGGCGGCGGCAGGATTCGGCCAGGACTTGGCGGCCTAGCGGCAGAATGAGCAGCGTTTCCTCGGCCAGAGGAATGAACTCCCCCGGTGGAACCAGCCCGCGCTCGGGATGGCGCCAGCGCACTAGCGCTTCGAAACCTTTGATAAAGCCAGTGCTTAGATTGACGATAGGCTGGTAGAACACCACGAACTCCTGGCGCTCCAAGGCGCGGCGCAGGTCGTGTTCCAAACGCATCAGCTTGACGATTCGGTCGTGCATGGCCGGGTCGAAGAGCACATACGGACAAGCCTTGCCGCGCGCCTTGGCTTGATGCAGGGCGATATCGGCGTCGCGCAACAGGTCCTCGGCGCGTTGGTAGCTCCGGTTGTTCAGAGCGATGCCGATACTGGCGCTGGCATGGATTTCATGGCCGTCGATATAAAAGGGGCTGGATAGTCCCTGATGGAGGCGTTCGGCGCACAGCATGACATCGCCCGGTTGACGCAGGCTCTCCAACAGAATCAGGAATTCATCGCCGCCCAGCCGGGCGATGGTGTCGCCGCCCAGCCGGGCGATGGTGTCGCCGGTGCGCAGGCTGGCTTGCAGCCGTTGCCCGATCGCCGCCAGGATCCGGTCGCCGACGTCGTGACCCAGACTGTCGTTGATCACCTTGAAGCGGTTGATATCGAGCAGCAGCAGCCCGGTCAGCAGAGGCCGTGATAACTGGCCGTCCAGGGCTTCCTGCAGTCTGGTCAAAATCATCGCCCGATTGGGCAATCCGGTCAGCGCGTCGTGCAGCGTGTGATGCAGCAACCGATCCTCGACCTGCTTGCGTTCGGAGATGTCGCGCAGGATCGCCAGCAACCGTGGCTGGTCGCTCAATGTCACCAGTTTGAGGTGAAGTTCCACCCAGACCACCTCGCCGCCCACGTTCCGAAACTGGCACTCCACGGGCGGGAAATCGCCGGCCATCGCTCGCGTGCGCTGCCAGCGCAACGTATCGCGCCACTTGACGCCGCGATCGAACAACCAGTCTTCCAGGCTGGAACGCTGGATGCCGGCGGCGGGATCGCCAAAGATCTCGCGCGCTTGACGGTTGGCGTCGAGAATCAACCCGGAACCGGGGTCGATGACCGCCAAGGCGTCGGTGGCGCCGTCGAACAGCGCCTGATAGCTGGTTTCAGAGTGCCGCAACGCCACTTCGGCATGGTTCAGATGGCGCAGGGTGGCATAGACGGTGAGGGCGGTCTCGACGATGCGGTGGTCATCGGCGGCGAAATGATCGCGGTTCAGGCCGCTGTCCAGGGTGTCGCCCAACAACAGGGCCAATCCGGTGCGAGAATGGCAGGCCCAGAGCCAGCGGTTTAGGCCGGTGATTTGGGGCAGATCGTGTAAAAACGCGGGCGGCGCGGACTCGAGCACGCCGGAGCCACCAGCCTCCGAGACCTCGGTTGGAGGTAAATCCAGCGTCCAGGCGGGCGGCAAGCCCAGGCTGTGGAGGGCGGCGAACCGACCCCGCGACGCATCCCATTGCAATAGCGCGGCGCTATCCACGCCCAAGGTGTTCATCAGCAGTTCGACCAGTCGCTCGCCGAGTTCGCCGGTCGTGGCTTGCCGATCCGCCAAACGGTACAGCGCTTCGATGACTTGGGCGATAATCTGGCTGCGCCGAAACTCCTGTCGAAGTCGTCCGTGTTCGAGCTGCAAGGCCGCCAGATTCGCTTCAAGGGTTTCGCAGCGCGGCGGCTGGCATTCGGTCTCGTGGCGCCGCTTGCTACCGGGATCGCCGATCATGATGGAAATGTCCAGAACCAGATTGTCGGCCACCGCCGCGCCATTTTTACGCAAGCCGTGGTGTATGATCCTCATGATTTTACGCTTTCTCGACCGTGGACGCCTCGTCCCCGGCGGTCATCAGTTAATAGCTTTGCCTTTATAAGCCTATAATGCAAAGGTGTTATGAATCTCATCTTTTAAATTATCGGCCATTTTCCCTCTAGCTTTAGGTATTCGCGAATCATGCATGCCGAATTGGAGCGAAGACTGAGTTTTTGCGGCAATCTGCCGACCTTGCCGGTGGTGGCCTTGCGGATCATCGCGCTCGCGAACGATCCGGAGGTCCACCTGAACGATGTGGCCAAGGTGGTCGCCATGGATCCGGCGCTGGTGGCCAAACTGTTCCGGGCCGCCAATTCGTCTTTATACGGGCGCCGCCGCCAGGCGACCAATCTACGGCAGGTATTGAACCTGCTGGGATTACGGGGCTCGTTGACCATGGCGCTGAGTTTTTCCTTGATCGCGACCGCGCGCGAGGCCAAAGCCACTCCCCTGGATATCGAGCAGTTCTGGCGCCGCTCGCTACTGACGGCGACCACCGGGAGAATCCTGGGCGAGCGGCTGGCCCTGAAAAACCTGGAGGAACTCTTTCTGGCGGGCTTGCTGCATGGGATCGGGATCATGGCGCTGGCCATCATGATGCCCGACCGGTACAGGGCTTTGCTGGCCGACGCCACCGATCGGCAGATGGACGCGCCCGGCGCCCTGGATTACGAGCGGCTGGCCAAACTGGAGCAGGAGCGACTGGAGGTCGATCACGCACAGGTTGGGGCCTGGTTGCTGCATCGCTGGGGATTGCCGGACTATTTGTGCCATGCGGCGGCCGGCGGCCTCAATCCCAGCGCTAGCGGGACGCCCGAGCAGCATCGGACGCTGGTGGAGTGTGTGGCGCTGGCGGCCCGAATCGCCGATATCTGGAGCCGTCCCGGTTATTGGCTACATTCGCCCCAAGTAGCGGATCTGGCCCGGCAATGGTTCGGCTTGGGCGCGGAGGATTACATGCAGATCCTGGAAGCGGTCGGCGCGCAATTTCCTGAAGTCGCCGAAATGTTCCAGATTCAGATCCAGGACGCCATTGAAGTCGAAGGCATTCTCGATCAGGCGCGGGAAGCGCTGGCGATCCGTAGCGTGCAATCCTCTTCCGCACCCCTCGGTGGCGAGCTTCGGTTCGACGACCGAAATTCATCCGGATCGCCACCGATCGCGCTGTCGCCCACGGTCTCTGGCAACGCCGCGGCCGGGCAGGATCAGCCGCCCTCGTTCGATGCGCTAACGGGGCTGTTCGACCGCCAGCATCTGGAGGAGCTTCTGGCGAGGGAGCTGGCGACCGCCAGAAGCCAACGCTGGCCCTTGAGCGTGGCGTTGCTCGAACTGGACGATGGTCAATGGACCGACGGGCGCCTTGGCGGCGACGGCGATCGTCTCCTGATCGATCTGGGGCGATTGCTCGGCGGCCATATCCGATGTCACGATGTCGTGGCCCGTTACGACGGCGCTGAGTTCGCGCTTCTGTTGCCGGCCTGCGGAGTCGAGGCGGCCCGTGGTCTGCTCGAGCGGTTGTTGGCGCTGATCCACGACCGGGAGCTGATGCTGGCGAATGGCTCCAGAGTCCGGATCACTGTTTCAGCCGGGCTTGCCACGTATCCCGATACCGGCCTGGCCCAGTGCGATTCGTTCCAGCAGTTGCTGGACGCCGCCGAACAGGCCCTCCAGGCCGCCAAAAGCAGGGGTGGTTCCCGGTTGGCGGTTTACGGGGAATGAGTTGTCGGCGGGCGGGCTGCATGAACTCACGCGGTTCGGAGTGAATCCCGCTTCATTCAGACGCCCGGCGGCGCCTGCTGCTCCAGCTTTTCCAGAACCGCCCGGGGTTCGAGCTTGCCCTTGAAGAACAGCACCGGTCCGGGCAGGTCCGCGACATCGTCCGCGCCGACGTTCAGCCGTTCCGAGACGGCGACGATGAGATCGGGCATGGCGGCGCGGCGCAGCTTGTCCAGCTTGCGGCGCAGATAATCCGGGTGCCAGAAGCCCATGATTTCGACGTGCGCGGTCCGGCCGTCGGGATGGCGCAGGGCGAAGTCGGGCACGAACACCGTCCCCTTGAGATCGACGATCTCGACCTCCCGCTCCAGCACCCACGGCGTCCCCAGCTTCTCCCAGCGGCGGGCGAAAGTTTCCTCCAGCAGGCTGTCGTAAGCGGGCGGCGCGGCGTCCAGCGCCCGCAGCGGCGATTGCGAATCGAGCTGATAGCGCAGCTCCCGACCATCCCGTTGCAGCACCGCTTCCAATTCCCAGCGGCTGACCCGTAGCAGCGCCGGTAGGAAGACCGCCATTTGCAATCCGTACTTGCGAGTCTGCTTGAACAGGCTGGCGGGACCGTCCACGTAAATTTGATAGCCATCGTCGAGGTTGCCCTCGACCGCGTACATCAAGCCGTGGAATTTGAGGTGCTGGAACAGGCGGCGGTATTCGCCGGGGACGTTGCGGTGGGCGATGACGCGCAGGTAGAGCGCCGAATACAGCAGGCCCTGGGCCTGGGCGAGGTTGTAGCGATCGATCAGTTGTTCCGGGGTGAACGCCGGCAACACGGTCAGCAGGTGATTTTCCGGGAGATCGGCGTACAGCGCCTCGCGCAGCGTGGCCGCTTCCAGTTGATAGCGCGGCGCGACCGCTTCCAGCACTTCCCGCGCCTGCTGTTCGCCGTAGCCGCCGCGTTCGGCGGCCAGGGTGAAGAGCTCCCGCCGCAGCGCTTCCGGTTCCAGTTCGCCGGTGGCCAAGGTGAATTCAGCGGCGTTCAGGGCCAGATGGGCGAAGCCGCGCACGACGCGGTAATCGGGCGAGTCGCCTTCCAGCGCCCGCAGCGCGGCCTGCAATTCACCGCGGGTCCGGTGCTGGTGCGCGTGGATCAGAGTTAAAACCTGTTCGGCCCAGAGGTGTTGGTCGCGCCGCAGGAAGCGCGGATAAACCTGGGCGCCGCGCTTGTGGGAGAACAGCAGGTCGGATGGGAGCATGGGAGGGTTTAAGGGCGATCCCTGTCTGGGGGAAGAACAGAGCGTAACTTATGCGGGACCGGTCGATTTAGCGTTAATCTAACGCTCGCAATACCTTCGCCAAACTATATCTTATTGGAAGGATTAGCAGCCACGAATAGAAAATAAGAGCTGATTGACTCTGTTAGCCACTCATAAGGAATACCATGATGACCGCTTTAACCTTG
>DAIRDI010000031.1:0-16895 GCA_036796235.1 Candidatus Competibacteraceae bacterium
ACTGTCGTAAGGTTTCCTGTTTCCGCACCAGGATCGGGAGTCGCGCTGTCGGGCGGTGGTAACAGCGGTTGGCGTGAAGCTCGCGCAATGGTGGGATGATTCGTTGGCAAGGTTCGCGCTGAATCCCGCCAGAACGCCCAATCCACTTCGTGCGACCACGGCACGCCCACCCGTTCGGACAATTTCTGGATAGCATTGACCGATTGCCGAAACTACCAGTCTTTCATTCTCCTTATTCCGCCGAGATCGGAGAGGTAGCGGCGAACGTCGTCCGGGGTTTGCTCCGCCAGACGCCGCTCGGGGTGAGCCTTGATGTAGGCCTTGGTCCGGATCACGTACCACCGATCCCGCGGCGGCAGGATGCTTTTTTATGCAGCAATTCCAGATACCGATCCCAGAAGCGGCGAGCCGCGTCGGCGGCGCTTGACAGGGTGCTGGACATAAACTAGCTTTCGTGTATCAGATTGAGGATGAAATGTCGGGGAATCAGTGCTATACGGAATATCAGCGTAAGTTATTACACTGAGTCTGTCTAGCTTCCTTTCAGCCTATTTTGTCTATTACACTCGTTAGCCGGCCCCTTGTATTCATTCACGCTCAATAATCCGAGGCTATCAATGGACAAACGGGTGGACCGTCTTCAGAGTATCAGCCGTCTAGGGTATTCGAGCACAGACATATTGCCGGCTGTTATGTCCTCAATGGACTACTCGACCGAGAAGCCACTGGTAACGAGGCGTAGATCGTTGGTGTCTTCGTCTGGCTCAATAGTCGATGTGGAATTCAACGCAAACAATGTACCGAAGCACGTGTGGGTTGATGCAGACCTGTGGGCTCAAATGGAGGCCAAGCTGCAGGCGGATACTCTTCAGGAAAGATACAAGGTGGCGCGAAGCGTCCTTTTCACATACCGCCCATTTCCGGGATGGACCCGTGTAGATAATTGGATACAGTTGCGTCCGGTTGCCGTAACCCTCGAAGACGCGACAGGCCATAGCTTATTGCCGGGCAGGCCCCAAGCTGGTTATCCTAATCCGTTCCTAATTGAAGTGAAGTACAGGGACACTAACTTGATGTTCTTGGAGGGGGAAAGGAGGATTCGTGCCGTACAAGAGGCGGGTTGGCTGTTGGCCGGATTCCTCGATATCGCAGTGTTCCAACTCCGCGTGCCTTATGCTTGGACGTTGTCCCAAGGAAGGTACAGCTTGATGGTAACAGGGATGGGTACGGGGCTGGACGGTATCTCTGATGAATTCTCCGACGTGGGGGATATCGCCCCGATAGCGCTAACAGATACCGAGACGTACTTTCGCGAGCTTGGCGTTTCTACAGGTGTGTTTCGTGTTCCCGATCTTTCGGGCTTGTATAGTCGCTATCAGGAATTGACCCCCAAGGATCGGATGCGATTCCTGCGAGTCTGCGCTTCGCTAATGGATGCGTCAGATCCCAACGCCAGTGAATCGCAAAGGGTCGTAGGTCTTGTTTCGGCTCTGGAGCCCCTGGCGGGGGCTCCAGTTCAGTGTCCCAGTTGTGGCGGTAAGGTTGGAATCACGAAGGCGTTTGGCGAGTTACTCGCCCAATACGTGATGCCAACACCTGAAGTCAGACATTGGTATATGAAGCTGTATGCATTGAGGAGTTCAATAGTCCATGGAAGCTGGCGATATGATGTTGACGAATCGTTTTGGAACCCAAGCGAAACGAAATCTATAATGCCGTTGGTGGCTTGGAGCTCCGCGAAGCAGGGTGCGATAAACTGGCTGTTCGCTCAGACCCAAGGTATGTAGGTGGAATAATAGGGGACAGACCACGATTATTTGGTAACGTAAGGCCAACCGGCACCTGCCGGGCCGCCAGTTAATGGATAGGGGGCAGCCCCCTCTTTATCCATTTACCTCAGGGACAGACCACGTTTTCAGACGGGACAGAAAAACACACCCTCTTAAGTCGGTGCGACATATGAAACGCAAGGTTTATCTCGAAACTTCAGTTGTCAGCTACCTGACAGCCCGCCCAAGCAAGAATGTGATTGAAGCGGGTCATCAGCAAACCACCTACCAGTTTTGGGATAGGCGCAACGAGTTTGCTCTTTTCGCGTCGGAGCTTGTCCTTACGGAATGCGCCGCTGGCGACCCGGAGGCCGCTGGCAAGCGGCTTGCTGCTTTGCGTGGTATCGAATTGCTTGACATCACACTCTACAGCGTCGAACTCGCCAAAGAACTGGTAGCCACAGGGATCGTTCCCGCGAAGGCGAGTGAAGACGCATTGCATATCTCGATAGCCACGGTTCATTTTGCCGACTACTTGTTGACGTGGAACTGCCGCCATATCGCCAACCCGGAAATCCAAGCCAAAATTGCCGAGAACTTCCAGCGCAAAGGTCTAGTGTTACCGTTTATTTGTACGCCCGAAGAGCTTATCGGAGGAGAAGATGAGTGACAACATTATTCAAGAAGTCCGCGCTATTCGCGAACAACATGCGGCTAGCATGGATTACGACTTGGATCGAATATATGCTGACTTGAAGGCTCGGCAGAAGAAGCACGCGGCAGAGGGATGGGTTATCGTTTCCCCGCCTTCCAGTCCGCCGCCAGAGCCTAACATGACGTTGCAGCGGACTCGCTTCGCTCGCCGCTGAACTCGACGTTGGGCGCCACCAGCATTTTTCCGCGACAATCCAGCTTTGACGAGGAGCCGACTATGGAATTAACCGCAGTTCTTACGCCTGCAGACGAAGGTGGGTATATTGCCTTTAATCCCGAGACAGGAACGACAACCCAGGGTGAAACGGTCGCAGAGGCGATTGCCAATCTAACCGAGGCAACGGCGCTCTATTTGTCGGAGTTTCCGCTGCCTGCCCACGGCCACCCTTTGGTCACCGTATTCAGCGTCCCGGCTCATGCCTAAGCTGCCTCACGTTTCCGGAGCTGCCGCGGTCAAGGCACTGGAGCGCCTTGGATTTGTGAAGATTCGGCAATCCGGTAGCCATGTCATCATGCGGCGTGGTTCAAAAGGGTGCGTGGTTCCAATGCACAGCGAGATCAAAGTCGGAAACCTTGCGGGCGTCCTCCGGCAGGCCGACGTGTCTTCCGAGGAATTCATTGCCGCATTGTGATTCAGTTGCCCAACCCGGCGCGCCCCTGAGCTTCCACGTTGGGCTTTCACAGAAACGCACAAGCCATGCACATAAATTCTTCCTGTAAATTTTCCAGTGATAGAGCGAGCTGGTCGCTTCGAAGAAATTTTTTCTGGAAATCGTCTTAAACCTTTGACCGATTAGCGGGGTCCACTATACGGCGTCCGGTCCTTTAAAGACCAAAGGTTAAATTTCAAATGATTTCAAAAATCAAAGATTGATCATGACCGTAACCCACATCGAATCGCCCAACCGGTTCCGCGACGGACTCGCCCTGCTCCGCATGGCGTTGCGCGCCTTGCGTCGCGACTGGCAATCCGGCGAATTGCGGGTGCTGGCGGCGGCGCTGCTGATCGCCATCGCCAGCGTCGCCGCCGTCGGGTTCTTCAACGACCGCATCCAGCAAGTGATGGAACGCAAGGCCAGCGAGCTGCTGGGCGCGGATCTGGTGGTGACGGCGCCGACGCCCATCCAGCCGGCGCTGGCCGAGGAGGCGCGACGCCTGGGACTGGAGACCGCCGCTACGCTGAGCTTTCCCAGCGTGATCGTGGTCGACGCGGTGACGCAATTGGCCGAGGTCAAGGCCGTGGGACCCGGCTATCCGCCGCGCGGCGCGGTCCAGATCAGCGATGCGCCGTTCGCGCCGCCGCGCGTGGTGGACATCATTCCCGGTCCCGGCCAGGTCTGGATGGACGAGCGATTGTTGCAGGTGCTCGACCTGAGCGTCGGCGACCGCGTGGACGTCGGCGCCCGGCGGTTCGAGATCGCCCAGGTGCTGGCCCATGAACCGGATCGGGCCGGCGACCTGTTCAGCATCGCGCCGCGCCTGATGATGAATCTGGCCGATGTCCCCTCGACCGAACTGGTGCAGTTGGGCAGTCGAGTCGAGCATCGGTTGCTGTTGGCCGGCGAGCCGGCCGCGGTGGACAACTTTAAGGGTTGGGCGCAATCCCGGCTGGCGACTAATGAAAAACTACAAGGGGTGCGCGACGCCCGCGCCGAACTTCAGATGGCGCTGGATCGAGCGCAGCGCTTCCTCAATCTGGCGGCGCTGGTCAGCGTCATCTTGGCCGGGGTCGGGGTAGCCATCGCCGCCCGGCGTTTCGCCGCCCGACATTGGGACAGCGTGGCTATTATGCGCTGCATCGGCGCCACCCAGCCGTTGATCGTCCGATTGTTTTTACTGGAACTGCTGCTGCTGGCGATCCTGGCCGGCGCGTTGGGACTAACGGTCGGTTATCTGGCTCAATACGGACTGAGCCACCTGCTGAGCCAACTGCTGGTCGGCGCCGACGGACAGATTCCCGCAGCGTCTTGGCGACCCGCGTTGCCGGCGCTGGCGACCGGCTTGATCACCCTGATCGGCTTCGGGCTGCCGCCGCTGTTGCGGTTGCGGGAAGTGCCGCCGCTGCGGGTGTTGCGCCGCGATCTCGGTCCGGTCAATCCGCGCCTGCTGGCCCTGTACGGTCCAGCGGTGGCGGCGGCGGCGGCGCTGTTGGCCTGGCAGGCCGGCGAATGGCGGCTGGCGTTGTACGTTTGCGCCGGGGTGGTGGGAACGGTGATCGTGCTGGCGCTGGCGGCCTGGGGATTGGTGAAGGCGTTGAATCTGTTGCGCGGTCAGGTGGGCGTAGCCTGGCGCTTCGGACTCGCCAACATCGCCCGGCGCGGCCCCGGCAGCACGGTGCAGGTGGTGGCGCTGGGCTTGGGCCTCATGGCGCTGCTGATGCTGACCCTGGTGCGCACCGATTTGTTGAGTAGTTGGCGGGCCAGCCTGCCGGAAGATGCGCCCAACCATTTTCTGATCAACATTCAGCCGGATGCGGTGGATGGGATGCGGGCGTTCCTGCGCGAGCGTGGACTGGACAGCGTGGAACTGTTCCCGATGGTTCGCGGCCGGCTGACTGGCCTCAACGACCGGGACGTGCGCCCGGATGATTATGGTACCCCGCGTGCCCAACGGCTGGTGGCGCGGGAATTCAATCTGTCCTGGACCGACCGCTTGCAGGAAGACAACCGCATTCTGGCCGGCCGCTGGTGGAACGCCGGGGATCAAGGCCAAGGCGTCGCGTCGGTGGAAATCGGGCTGGCGGAGGAGTTGGGCATCGCCTTGGACGATATCCTGCGCTTCCAGGTGGCCGGGCAGACCCTGGAAGCCCGGGTGATCAGCCTGCGCAGTGTCGAGTGGGATTCGTTCCGAGCCAATTTCTTCGTGGTGTTCCCGTCCGGGGTGCTGGACGACTACCCCGCGACGTGGATCACCAGCTTCCATCTGCCTCGGGGACAGAAATCCCTGCTGGCGGACCTGGTGCGGCAATATCCGTCGGTGACGGTGCTGGATGTGGAAGCCCTGATGGACAAGGTCCGCGAGATCATGGATCGGGCGATCTCGGCCGTCGAGTATGTGTTTCTGTTTACCCTGGCGGCGGGGTTGGTGGTTCTGTTCGCGGCGATCCAGGCCACCCAGGACGAGCGTCGGTTTGAAAGCGCCGTGCTTCGTACTCTCGGCGCGCGCCGGCGGGTGATTCGGGAAAGCCTGCTGGCGGAATTCGCCACCTTGGGACTGCTGGCCGGGGTGCTGGCCGCTGGGGCCGCGACCGTGCTCGGTTACGTGCTGGCCACTTACATTTTCGAGTTTCCGTATCCGTGGAATCCCTGGATTTGGCTGCTGGGCGCCGTTGCCGGCGTCGTGGGAGTGGGCGCGGCCGGCTTGCTCGGGGCGCGGTCGGCGTTGAATCAACCGCCGTGGCGCAGTCTGCGGGAGCTTTAGGAAGAGCGCGGGATGCAACAGCATCCGGCCCCATCAGAACCTGGCCTGACGTCGCGACCGACCCGGAATCAGGAACCCCAGCGCGAACAGAACAGTGGCCGCCACCACCACCGAAGGACCGGCCGGCGTGTCCCAGCGCAGCGAGGCCCATAGCCCCGAGCCGACCGCCGCGCAACCAATAAAGCTGGCCAGGATCGCCATCCCTTCAGGCGAGCGGGCGAAGCGGCGTGCCGCCGCCGCCGGAATAATCAGCAGCGAAGTGATCAGCAAGATGCCGACCACCTTCATCGCCACGGCGATCACCATCGCGATTAACGCCATGAAAGCCAGGCGGATCGGGAACGTGGGCACCCCTTCCACCTGCGCCAGTTCCTCGTGAACGGTGGCGGCCAGCAACGGGCGCCATAGCCAAACCAGCGCGCCCAGCGCCAGCAGGGCCCCGCCCCAAATCCAGTACAGATCAGTCATGTTGATCGCCAAAATATCACCGAACAAATAACCGACCAGATCGACGCGCACCGTTTCCATGAAAGCCAGCGCCACCAGCCCCAGCGACAGAGTGGCGTGGGCGAGAATCCCCAGCAGGGTATCAGCGGCCAGCCGGCGCTGCCGTTGCAGCAGCACCAGCACCAGCGCCACCAGCAGACAGGTCGCGACCACCCCCAGTTGCGGGTTGACGTTCAACACGATGCCGAGCACCACGCCCAGCAACCCGGAATGCGCCAGGGTATCGCCGAAATAGGCCATGCGTCGCCAGACCACAAAGGTCCCCAGCGGCCCGGCGGCCAGCGCCACCCCGAAGCCGCCGAGCATCGCGCGAAGGAGAAAGTCATCCATGCGCTTTCCGCTCCTCGGATCGGGGGGGAGCCCCTTCTTCCTCATGGATCGCGGAGAGCGCCGGAACGGGATAATCCCCGGCGACCACCGTCCCATGCAGGTCGTGGCGGTGGTTGTGATGATGGTGATAGACCGCCAATCGCCGCGCGCCGTCGATGCCGAATAATTGCAGGTAGGCGGGATCGCGGGCGACATGCTCCGGATGTCCAGAACAGCAGACGTGCCGGTTCAGGCACAGCACATGATCGGTGGCCGCCATCACCAGATGCAATTCATGGGACACCATCAAAATGCCGCAGCCCCGCTTCCGGCGCAGGTCGCTGATGAGATCATACAGTTCGTACTGGCCGTTCAGGTCCACGCCCTGGATCGGTTCGTCCAGCACCAGCAGATCGGGTTCGCGCAGTAGCGCCCGCGCCAGCATCACCCGCTGCATTTCCCCGCCGGAAATGGCTTGTACCGGCGTATCGAGCACCCGCGCGGCGCCTACCTCGTCCAGTATGGCCCGGACTTGCTCGCGCGAGGCCGGCATCCCCAGGGTGATGAAACGCCGTGCGGTCAACGGCAGGGTTTCGTCCACCGTCAACCGCTGCGGCATGTAGCCGATCCCCGCGCCGGGTTTGCGCCAGACCCGGCCGCGCTCCGGCTGGAGCAGTCCCAGGACGACCCGCACCAGGGTGGATTTGCCGGCGCCGTTCGGGCCGATTAGCGCGACGATTTCCCCGGTGCTGACCTGGAGATGCACGTCTTGCAGAATCGGGTTACCCCGAATAGCGAGACTGACGCCCTCGACCGTCAACAACGGTTCAGTCGGCACGGTGCGTGACTCCCTGTTGGCAATCCGGACAGCGACCCAGCACCTCGACCATTTGCGTCAATACTTCAAATCCGCGCGCGGCGGCTTCGCTGTTCAACAAGCGTTCGACCTGAATACTGTTCATCTCTTCGACCTGCCCGCAATCCCGGCAGATCAAAAACTGGCCGCCGTGGCGGTGATCCGGCTGGCAACAGCCGGTGAAGACGTTCAATGAGGCGAGTCGATGAATCAGGCCCTGTTCCAGCAAAAAATCCAACGCCCGGTACACCGTGGGCGGCGCGCCCGCCCGACCGTCGCCGCGCAGCACGTCCAAAATCGCGTAAGCCCCGAGCGGTCTGGCGTGGCTCCAGATAATTTCCAGCACGCGCCGACGCAGCACGGTCAAACGAACTCCCCGCTCCTGACACAGGCGCTCCGCAAGCGCCAACGCTTGCCGGGCGCTCGGCGAGGAAGCATGCACATCCAGGACTGCGATCATTGCGGACTCCAAATCTTGACTGTGATGAGGAAATGTTATCCTATAACTTGAACAATTTATAACATCCAGATGAGGATTTGCTGATGAGCAAGGGTAATTCGTCGAACGCGCGGTGGCAGCTCAAGGTGCTGGGCATATTGCTATTGTGCGGGCCACTGATCGGTATCGCCGCCGAGCCCAAGGTAGCGGCGAGCATCAAGCCGGTTCATTCGCTGGCGGCGGGAGTCATGCAGGGGATCGGCGAACCGATACTGCTTGTGCCAGGTGGCGCTTCGCCGCACGAGTATAATCTGCGGCCCTCGGACATGCGCGCCATCAGCGAGGCCCAGGTGGTGTTCTGGATCGGTCCAGATTTGGAAATGTTTCTGGTCAAGCCACTGTCGAATGTCCAGGATCGGGCTCGAGTCGTGGCGCTGATGGAGGCCCCTGATCTGGCCATTCTGCCGTTGCGGGAAGGGGGCGCCTGGGAGTCGCACGCCCATGGCCATGGCGACCACGGGCACGGGCACGAGCACGAGCACGGGCACGAGCAGCACGCACATGGTCACGATCGCGTCGATCGCGATGCCCATGTCTGGCTGGACCCGACTAACGCTATCGCCATGGTCCGCCAGATCGTGGCCACGCTCGGCGAGGTCGACCCAGCTCACCAAGCCGACTACGCGCGCAACGGCGCGGCGCTGATCGAGCGTCTCGATCAGCTGAATCAGCGCTTGGCCACCGAACTGAAGCCAATCCAGGATCGGCCCTACATCGTGTTTCACGACGCCTATCAATACTTCGAGCGCCGCTATGGTCTGAGCGCGGTCGGTTCGGTGGTTCTCCAACCGGAACAGCGACCCGGCGCGAAACGGGTAGCGGAAATCCAGGGGCGAATCCGCGACCTCCAGGCCCGTTGCGTGTTCAGCGAACCGCAGTTTCAGCCGGCGCTGGTGGAAACCGTCATTGCGGGGAGCGACGCGCGGCGCGGGGTGCTCGATCCGCTGGGCGCGGAGTTGACGGCCGGTCCCGACGCCTATTTCCAACTGTTGCAAAACCTGGTCGACGGGCTACGCGAATGTCTGGAGGCTTCCTGAGCGCAAGCAATGGTTCTGGTGGCGAACCTCTTCGGTCCCGGCATCCCTTGTACGCCGCTTACCACCCAATGGCATGCGGCAGCCACAAGGCGATGCCGGGAAACACCACGATCAGACCCAGGGCGATCACCTGGATGATCACGAAGGGGACAGCGCCCTTGTAGATGTCGGTGGTCAGGATGCCCTTGGGCGCCACCCCCTTCATGAAGATCAGGGACCAGCCAAACGGCGGCGTCAGGAAGGAGGTCTGCAAGTTCATGGCGATCAGGATGGCGATCCACACCATGGAGAATTCCGGATAGCCGGCCAGAAACGGCAGGAACAGGGGCACGGCGATGTAGGTGATCTGAATCCACTCCAGGAAGAAGCCCAGCAGGAAGATCAGCAGCATCATGAACAGCAGTGTGCCGTAGGGTCCCCCCGGCACCCAATCAAACATGGCTTCGATCAAGATCTCGCCGTCCAGACCCCGGAAAGCCAGGGCGAAAACCTGGGAGGCGATCAGCACGAAGAACACCATCGCGGTAATACGCACCGAGACCCTCAGCGCCGTGCCGAACACCGCCTTATCCAGACGGCGCATCAGGACCGCCAGCACCACGGAACCGACGGCGCCCACGGCGGCGGCCTCGGTAGGCGCGGCGACGCCGCCAATGATGGAACCCAGCACCACCAGCACCAGGGTCAGCGGCGGCAGCACCGCCGTGAATAGATCCTTCACGAGCTGCGCGCGGCCGACGTTCGCGCGCTCCGCCGCGTCGATGGCGGGCACGTCGGCGGCGTAGAACCAGGCCAGGATTAGTAGGTAGATCACATACAGGCCCGCCAGCATGAGGCCCGGAATCAGCGCGGCGGCGAACAGGCTCCCCACCGACAGATTCATGGTGTCCGCCAGCACCAGCAGCACCAGGCTGGGCGGGATGATCTGGCCGAGCGTGCCGGAGGCGCAGATGGTGCCGCAGGCCACGGTGCGCTTGTAGCCACGGCGCAGCAGCGTCGGCAAAGCCATGAGCGTCAAGGTCACGATGGCCGCGCCCACGATGCCGGTGGCTGCCCCCATGAGCACGCCCACCAGGATCACGGCCAGCGCCATGCCGCCGGGCAGCGCCCCACAGGCGTGGCCGATCACGTCCAGCATCCGTTCCGCCACCCGGGTCTTGTCCAGCATTACCCCCATGAACACGAACAGCGGAATGGCCAGGAGGGTGTAATTGGTAATCGTGCCGAAGATCCGCGCGGGCAGCAGTTCGAACAGCCAGCCGTCGAAGCCGATGAAACCGAAGACGAAACCCACGGCGGCGATGGCGAAGGCCACCGGCATGCCCGTGAGCACCAGCAAAAAGAAAGCCACCACCATCATCAGGGCGATGTACTCAAGCGGCATGGCGTCGGTGCTCCAGGATGCGCCGGCGCGAAGACGCGCGATAGTGGAAGATCAAGCGTCGCCCAGCGCGCAGCGCCTGGCGCAGGGACTCGGCGGCGATCAGGATAAAGCCAATTATAATCATTAGCTTGGGCAGGAATAGCCAGGGCATGCCGCCGGCGTTGGGCGAGCCCTCGCCGCGCGTGAAGGAAGTTTCCATGAACGGCCAGCCATAATGAACGATCAACACGGAGGCCGGAATGGCCACCAGGACCATGGTGATCGCGTCCAGCCACAGTTTGCCAACGCGGCTGAAGTGGTGGGAAAACACGTCCACCCGCACATGTTCGTCATAGCGCATGGTATAGGAGATGCCGGTCATCACCGACAGGGACAGCAGATACCATTCCAGTTCCTGAAGCCACACGGCGCCCATGCCCAGCAGGTAGCGGGCGGCCATGTTGCCGAAAATGAGCAGGATCATGGCGGCCATGGACAGAGCGGAAATCCAGCCCGAGAGGCTGGTGATCCGGTTGAGCAGCCGTTCCAGGCCAAGCAGCAATCGCGACATGAAAGTCCCCGGCCGGGCGGGCGCTGGCCACGCTCCGGCGACGAAGGGTTGAAGGACGACGGTTTCAGGACAGGATGGTCTGTCCCAAGTCGCGAATTTGCGTCTGGAACGCGGTCTCCGAGTTGGCCTGCCAGCGGTCGTGCTTGGCCTTGAACTTGAAGTAGCTCTCATGGACCTTGCGCACGGTGGCGTCTTTCGCGGCGTTGCTGCTCAGGATATCCCGAGTGGCTGTCAGCAGGGCCTTGATCACGTCGTCGGGCAACGGGCCAAATTTGACGCCGTGGTTGTTCACCAGATCGTCCAGGGCGTCGGCGTTGCGCGCCTCCAGCCAGGTGTGGGAGGTGATGTTGCAGGCGGCCGCCGCGTTGCGCATGATGGCTTGCAGGTCCTTGGGCAGAGAGTCCCAGGCGTCCCGGTTGACCACGACCTCGGTGCTGGTGGCGGGCTCGTGCCAACCGGAGGAGTAGTAATTCTTGGCGGCGTTATGCAGGCCCAGTTCCCGATCCGAATAGGGCCCCACCCACTCGGCGGCGTCGATGGCGCCGCGTTCCAGCGCCGCGAACAGTTCGCCGCCGGGCAGCAAGCGGGCGTTGGCGCCGATGGCGTTGTAGATGTCGCCCGCGAGTCCGGGCATGCGGATGTTCAGGCCGCGGAAGTCGCTCAACCCCTCCACCGGGCGGCGGAACCAGCCCACCGGCTGTACGCCGGTGCAGCCCACCACCAGGGGCACCAGCTTGAAGGGCCGGTAGACTTCCTCGTACAACTCGTAACCGCCCCCTTCGTTGAGCCAGGCGTTGTGGCCCTGGAAGGTCATGCCGAAGGGGACGGCGGTGAAGTACTGGGCGGCGAAGGATTTGCCGGACCAGTAGTAGGCGCAGCCATGATTGAGCTGCACCTGACGGCCGGCGGAGGCAGCATCGAAGCCCTCGAAGGCCGGCACCAGTTCGCCGGCGGCATAGACGCGGATACGGATGCGTCCGTCGGACATCTCCTCGACCCGCTTGGCGAAGTCCGTGGCGCTGCCCGGTCCAGTCTGGAAGAAGGGCAGGCCGGTGGGCCAAGTGGTGGTCATGCGCCAGTTGAAGCGCTTTTTCTCGTCGGCCCTGACGATGGCGGGGGCGCCCAGCACGGCGGCCCCGGCGGCCACGGCGGTTCCTTTCAGTAATTCACGACGCTTGATGGACATGGTGGGTGATTCCTCCGAGTTTGTTGTGATTTCGTTAATGCTCGGACCTCCGCCGGCAGGGCCGTTTGTACGCCGGACCGCGGACCGTGGTGCGACCAAACAACGCCCGACAACCGATGCGGTTCCGCCTCGGCGACCGAATCTCGGGATATGGGCGCTTCTTGAGTCTAGCAGGCCTCGGACCTACCGCCAGGTGGGTTTGCGGTCAGGCATCCCTGGACTCCAGGGCTCTGAGACTCGGCTTGCCGGAAGCACTACGGGGAACCTTCTATCGCATAGGAGCGCCCCTATGGATACGCAAAGTATCGATTCGAGGTTGCAGATCGGAATCTTTTTGCTTAGCATCATAGCAGCCTCGGGATACAGCCATGGTCATCGAAACGCCCATCGAGAGCGTCGATAATCCCTCAACCAACCACCACCGAAGGAATCAATCAAACCCAAATCGATTTCACATCAGTCCTCGACGCGGCGTTCTTTGCGAGATTGACCGACAGATTCAGAATAAATCCAAACGCCATAATGACTATAATGATCCGTTTCTCGGACCTTCATATGTCTTTTTCTTTTTTCTTTTTCAAATGGCATAACCTTGCCGTACCCAAAATCTGTAAGCCACAAAGCGCTGTTATAGGTCGATACTTGCGAAATCCTCTCTTTTCATAATGCCAATGTGAGCGTATCTAGATGTCAAAAGATGGCAATAAAATGGTCGATGACTTCAGTCTCTGGATGGATAAATTTTTCCCGGTTGATACTGTAGTCATCGATATGGAAGGCCACCAATATTTAGTAGCGAGCTGGTTTATCTTGCGCGACCAAGTCTATGTAAAATTGGTACAGGGCGCAGGGAAAAATATGACCGTATACAACGTAGTATTTGATGAGGTGATGCGTTGGGCAAGATTTCCTCCAGGGCACCAACTCATGGGCTCTCCAGATTTCGAGAAAAAAACGTCGACCGTGATGAGAAACCCTCCACTCGTCGATAGTTTTAACAAGTTGAGAGCTGACATTGAAAGGAGTACCGGATTTCTTAAAAGTCAGGTCGCCAGAGTTTTTAAACCGCGAACTATCGGTGTATCGGTAAGCGGTCGCGCGAATCCGTATCGCTGCGTCAGCATTAAGTATCCCTGCAATCATGTCTGTGAAGTAGTTCTTAAAATAAAAACATTACCCTACTTGTCAGATACGCCACCGCTGTTTCTCGAAACCGAACTACGTTTTTTGCTGAGTGAAGGGATCACGCTGCCGCTGCCTGGCTGCAATATAAAATCCTGTCAATGCCGCTTTATCCATCATCAAGACCGGAGAGTCCATGATCGTCGCGGCCATCGCGATCTAATTTTGCCTCTATTGAGCTCCACCAATTCAGAACGGCGGGTGGGGAATGATCGCCGAAGCCGGCCTGGACCAAGCACCTAGCCAGCTCCGCCGGGCCAAAGCACTGAGGAAATCACGCGCTACCTTGGCGGCATTGACAGCCATGGAACCCGGCAACGGCACAAGCGCCGTGCGTTTGCAGGAATATTGCGCTTGAATACCATCAGAGGCGTCATGACAACTTGCTAGCCGAGCAAGCATTTTTAAGCCGCGCCAGCATGTCGTTTCCCGACGCGGAGACGGCTTCCAACCGCCCCGCGCGACCCTCGCCAGCGTAGCGGAGCGTGACCTCCACATCCGCTGCCGGCAACTCACCTTGGCCGCGCTCCGGCCATTCGATCAGCAGCACCGCCCGACCGTCCAACTGGTCGCGCAGGCCCAGAAATTCCAGTTCGCCGGGATCGACCAGCCGATACAAATCCCAGTGAAACAGCCACCACTCCCCGAGTCGATACGGTTCCACCAAGGTATAAGTCGGACTCTTCACCGTGCCGCGATGGCCGAGCGCCTGGATCAGGCCACGCGCTAGCGTGGTCTTACCGGCGCCCAACTCGCCATGCAGATAGATCACGCAGCCAGGCGTCAATACCGCGGCCAGCCGCGCGCCGAGCGTCTCGGTGGCGGCTGCGGAATCGAGAGTACAATCCAACATAGTCATGGTTCAGGGATTGACCAATTGCCGTAGAAAGGGCAGCAGATCGGTGGCTGCCAAGCCACGCTCGCCGCCGGCCTGCGCCGCCAGATCGCCGGCCTGTCCGTGCAGATACGCGCCGGACTGGGCCGCCGCGAACGGCGACAGTCCTTGCGCCACCAGGGCGGCGATCACCCCGGTTAATACATCCCCCATGCCGCCGGTAGCCATGCCGGGATTGCCGGTCGCGGAGAGCGCCACCAATCCGTCAGTCTGGCTGGCGATCAGCGAACCGGCGCCTTTGAGCAGCGCCACCCCGCCGTAGCGCAGCGCCAGATCCTCGACGGCGGTGAAACGGTCGGCCTCGACCTGGGCCGGAGTCATTTTCAACAACCGGGCGGCCTCGCCAGGGTGCGGCGTGAGAATCCAGTCGTCGCGAAACGCGGGTTCGACCGCCAGCAGATTCAGGGCGTCGGCGTCCACCACCAGCGGTTTATCGCTGGCCAGCGCGGCGCGCAGCAGAGCCCGTCCCCAATCCTCTCGGCCCAGACCCGGACCGATGGCGAGCACCGTGGCCCGGCCCAACAGCGGCGTGAGTTGATCTGGCGTTTCCACCCCGTGGAACATCAGTTCCGGCCGCGCCGCCGCCTGCCAGCCGGCATGAGCGGCGCGCGTGGCGACGCTGACCAACCCGGCCCCGGTGCGGGCGGCGGCTTCGGCGGCCAGGCGCGCCGCGCCAGCCAAACCCAGATCGCCGCCGATCACCAGAACGTGACCGAAGTGGCCCTTATGGGCGCTGCGCGAGCGGCGGGGCAGCAACGCCGGCAGATCCTCGCCGGTATAACGCCAGCAGGCCGGATGAATCGCCGGATAGCTATCGGGCGGCACGCCCAAGCCGACGAAGCTCAAGGCTCCGCAACAGGCCGGCCCCTGACCGGTGAACAGCCCCTGTTTGAGACCGATGAAAGTCAGGGTGGCCGCCGCCTGAATCGCCGCGCCCAGAATCGCGCCGGTATCGGCGTGCAGGCCGGAAGGAATGTCCAGCGCCAGAATAGCGGCGGGATGCGCGTTCATGGCTTCGATGGCTTCGCGCCAAAGACCCTCGACCTCCCGCTCCAGTCCGGTGCCGAGAATGGCGTCCACCAACAGGTCGGTATCATCCAGGCCGGCGGTGGTATAGGTCTCGACCGGAACGCCGGCGGCGACGGCGTCCAACCAGGCGGTTTGGGCGTCGCCGCGCAGACTTTCCGGGTCGACGAGCGTCAACACGCGCGCGCCCAGCCCGGCCTGGCGGGCCAGCCGGGCCACCACGTAGCCGTCGCCGCCGTTGTTGCCACCGCCACAGACCACCACGATCCGCCAGACCTTCGGCCAACGCTGGCGCAGTAGATTGAATGCGGCTTCGCCGGCCCGGTTCATCAGAGTGTAGCCGGGAATGCCCCGGTCCTCGATGGCGATGCGGTCCAACTCCCGCACTTGGGCGGCGCGATACAGTTCGATGGGCAATTCGCGCATGATGACGATTCTCCTTGAGCCGCGATGATGAATGGCACAATACGCCGGTCATTTTGCAAAATCCAGCCGCCGCCATGACCGTTCTCCTTACCGATCAGCAACTCGCCGACCTCGCCGCGACCGTCAAGCGCTGGGGCCAAGAACTGGGATTCCAGCGCCTCGGCGTCGCCGCGCTCGATCTCGGCGCGCACGAGACGCGGCTGCTCGACTGGCTGGCGGCGGGCTTTCACGGCGAAATGGCGTACATGGCCCAGCATGGGGTCAAGCGCAGTCGGCCCGCGGACCTGGTCCCCGGCACGGTGCGCGCGATCGCGGCGCGGATGGACTACTGGCCACCCGCCGCCGCCGAGCCGTGGAGCGTGCTGCAGCGCCCGGATCTCGGGTATATATCGCGCTATGCGCTGGGCCGGGATTATCACAAGGTGTTGCGCCGGCGGCTGCAACGACTGGCCGAGCGGATCGCCGCCGCCATCGGGCCGTTCGGATACCGGGTATTCGTGGACAGCGCGCCAGTGCTGGAAAAAGCCTTGGCCGAGCAGGCGGGCCTGGGCTGGATCGGCAAGCACAGCAATCTGCTCGACCGGCGGACGGGCTCGTGGTTTTTCCTCGGGGAGATTTACGTAGACCTGCCGCTGCCGGTGGACGCCCCGGCCACCGAGCACTGCGGGCGCTGCGTGGCCTGTCTGGAAATCTGCCCGACCCAGGCCATTGTCGCCCCGTACCGAGTCGACGCCCGCCGCTGTATTTCCTATCACACCATCGAGCTGCACGGACCGATTCCGCTGGAATTCCGCCATGCCCTGGGCAACCGGATTTATGGCTGCGACGACTGCCAGCTCGTGTGTCCGTGGAACCGTTTCGCCCAGCCGAGCGTCGAGTCGGACTTCAAAGCCCGGCACGGGCTGGACGCACCGGGTTTGATCGAACTATGCGGCTGGGACGAGGCGGAATTCCTGCGCCGTACCGAGGGCAGCGCCATCCGCCGGATCGGCCACGAACGCTGGCTGCGCAACATCGCCGTGGCCCTGGGCAACGCGCCGCGCTCGCTGGCGGTGGTGGCCGCCCTGCGGGCGCGGTTGGCGCACCCGTCCGCGTTAGTGCGGGAGCATGTCGTCTGGGCGCTGGCGGCACAAGC
>DAIRDI010000032.1:0-16578 GCA_036796235.1 Candidatus Competibacteraceae bacterium
GCCCTGATTACCTTTACCGCCATTGTAGGCATGTTGCTGGCGACGCCCGGGATGGTGCCGTGGGAGGTTCTGCTGTTTGGCTCGCTGGGCATCGCGTTGATGGCCGGTTCCGCCGCCGCCATCAACCATCTGGTGGATCGCCGGGTGGATGCCCTGATGGCCCGCACCCGCCACCGACCGCTGCCGAGCGGCCACCTGGAAACGGGACAGGTCCTGGGCTTCGCGCTGGCGATCGGCGCGCTGGGTCTGGCGCTGCTGCTGATCTTCACCAATCCGTTGACCGCCGCCTTGACCTTTGCCTCGTTGATCGGTTACGCGATTATCTACACCTTGTATCTTAAGCGAGCGACGCCGCAGAACATCGTAATCGGCGGGGCGGCCGGCGCTGCGCCGCCGCTGCTGGGCTGGACGGCGGTCACCGGCCAAGTGGACCCCGGCGCGCTGTTGCTGTTTCTGATCATCTTCATCTGGACGCCGCCGCATTTCTGGGCGCTGGCCATCCATCGCCGCAACGACTACGCCGACGCCGATATTCCCATGTTGCCGGTGACCCACGGGGTCGCCTTCACCCGGCTGCATATCCTGCTGTACACCATTCTGCTGTTTCTGGTGACGCTGTTGCCGTTTCTGACCGGGATGAGCGGCTGGATCTATTTGATCGGCGCGGTGGCCCTGGGGCTTCGCTTCATCAGCTATGCCGCGCGCCTGTTCGCCACGGCCGATAACCGCCTTGCCATGCCCACCTTCGGCTTTTCCATCGTCTATCTGTTCGGCCTGTTCGCCGCATTGATGCTCGATCACTATTTCCCGCGCCTGCTGGCGATCTTCCGGCTCTGGCTGTCCTGAGGTTCACCCGAGTCACTCGCCGACCGCGTCGGCGATCCGCTATTTTGCCGAAATTTTTTCGTCATATTAGCGAATACTGATTGAGAATAACCCACAAATTCTAGTAGAATTGCAACTGTTTTCAAGGTCCCCGACAGGTCTTTTCATCCTGATCCCAACTGTTGGGAAATCATCGAAAAATCCAGAAGCGAAGGCTCTGCCAGGAGAGTGGGACATGGCCCAAAGCTCAGCGTTGCCAGCCGAGCAGTACAACTACGATATCGTCCGCAAATTTACGATCATGGCCATGGTGTGGGCGGTGATCGGCATGATGGTCGGCGTCTACATCGCCAGCGAACTGGCCTGGCCGGCGCTCAATCTCGACAACCCCGCCCTGACCTTCGGGCGTCTGCGTCCGGTTCATACGACGCTGGTGATCTTCGGGTTCGGCGGCTGCGCGCTGTTCGCCACCTCCTACTACATCGTGCAGCGCACCTGTCAGGCGCGGCTGGCGTTCCCGTGGGTGGCGGAGTTTACCTTCTGGGGCTGGCAGGCCGGCGTGGGCCTGGGCGCGCTCAGCTACATGGCCGGCATCACTCAGGGTCGGGAATACGCCGAATTCGCCTGGCCGCTGGATCTGGCCATCACCTTGGTGTGGGTCTCTTACTTCGCGGTGTACGTGGAAACCCTGCGCCGCCGCAGCCAGCCGCACATCTACGTGGCCAACTGGTTCTTCCTGGCCTACATCCTGGCGGTCGCTCTGTTGCACATCTTCAACAACCTGGTGGTCCCGGTCAGCCTGACCCACTCCTACAGCCTGTTCTCCGGAGTGCAGGACGCGATGGTCCAGTGGTGGTACGGCCACAACGCGGTCGGCTTCTTCCTGACCGCCGCCTTCCTCGGCATGATGTATTACTTCGTGCCCAAGCAGGCGGGCCGCCCGATCTACTCCTACCGGCTGTCGATCATCCACTTCTGGGCGCTGATTTTCCTGTACATGTGGGCCGGCGGCCATCACTTGCACTGGACCTCGCTGCCCGACTGGGTCTCGACCCTGGCCGCGGCGTTCTCGATCCTGCTGCTGATGCCCTCTTGGGGCGGCATGATCAACGGCATCATGACCCTGTCGGGGGCCTGGGACAAACTGCGGTCCGATCCGATCATGCTGTTCCTGATCACCTCGCTGTCGTTCTATGGCATGTCCACCTTCGAGGGACCGCTGATGTCCCTCAAGAGCGTCAACGCCCTGTCGCACTACACCGACTGGACCGTCGGCCACGTGCATTCCGGCGCGCTGGGCTGGGTGGCGTTGGTCAGCTTCGGGTCCTTCTATCATCTGATTCCCCGGTTGTGGGACACTCGGATGTACAGCCAGACCCTGATCTACGTCCATTTCTGGCTCGCCACCATCGGCATCGTCCTGTACATCACCTCGATGTGGGTGGCCGGCATCGGCCAGGGTCTGATGCTGCGCAGCTTCGACGACTACGGCAACTTGGCCTACACCTTTATCGAGACCGTCGAGTTCATGCATACCCCGTACATCTGGCGCGCGCTGGGCGGAGCCTTGTTCGTCTCTGGGGCGCTGGTCATGGTGTACAACTTCGTGATGACCGTGCGCTCGGCGCGGCGCGAGCAGACGGCCCTGGAGGCCAAGCTGGCGGCCAAGCTGGCCAGGGCCTGAACGGACGGTGTTCTGGAGAACGACAATAATGCGACACGAACAGATTGAAACTAATTCCGGCCTGATGATCGTGCTGATCCTGGTCGTGATCAGCATCGGCGGCCTGGTGGAAATCGTCCCGCTGTTCTACATCAGTGAAACGGTGGAGAAGGTGGAGGGCGCGCGGCCCTACACCCCGCTGGAGCAGCGCGGCCGGGACATCTACGTCCGGGAAGGGTGCTACGCCTGTCATTCCCAGCAAATCCGCCCGTTCCGCGATGAATGGCTGCGCTACGGGCACTACTCGCTGGCGGCCGAATCGCAGTACGACCATCCGTTCCAGTGGGGTTCCAAGCGCACCGGCCCGGATCTGGCGCGGGTGGGCGGCAAGTACTCCAACCAGTGGCACGTCCAGCACATGGTGGCGCCGCGGTCGGTGGTGCCGCAGTCCATCATGCCCAATTATCCCTGGTTGCTGGAGCGGGATTTGGACTATTCGGACATGGAGACCCGAATGCGGGCGCTGCGTCTGGTGGGGGTTCCCTATTCCCTGACCCAGGAAGAGTACGACGCCAACATCGCCCGATTCGGCCAGGTCATGGCCGACCAGTTCGATATCAATCAGGCCCGGGAAAGTCTGCTCAAGCAGGCCCGCGACCACAACTTCGACGGCCTTCCCGATCGGGTCACCGAAATGGAGGCGCTGGTCGCCTACTTGCAGATGCTCGGAACCCTGGTGGATTTCACCCGGTACGAAGAGGGCCATTTCGGCCGGTTCCGTTGATCATCCGCTGCCCGGTCCGCCCGACCGGGGGGAGTCCCGCTCCATGTTCGACTGGTTATTGTGGTTCACCCACATGGAAAACTCCAAGCCATTGGCTCTCGTGCTGTTTTTCGGCGTGTTCTGCGGCATCCTGATCTATGTATACACGGGCAAGCAGCGCGGCCAGCGGTTGGAATCCTATAAATACATCCCGCTCGACGACGACGAACCGCCGGCCACCACGCCGTCCGGGAACCGTTCCCCATCCCGCAAGGTGACGGACCATGAGTGACAAGACCCAAAATCCACAACCAAGAACCGACGCGGTCCAGACCACCGGTCATGCCTGGGACGGTGATCTCCAGGAGTACAACAATCCCCTGCCTCGCTGGTGGCTGTGGTGTTTCTACGGCACTGCGGTATTCACGATTCTGTACTGGTTCGTCTATCCCTCCTGGCCGGTCGGCGATACCTGGATCAAGGGCTTCGGTACGGTGACTTATACGGTGACCGACCGGGCGACCGGCGCGGAGGAGGAACGAACGGATCGTTGGAACACCCGTTATCTGTTGGTGGAAGAAATGAACCGGGCCGCCAACGACCCGCGGCGGCGGGAGATGCTCGCTCAGGTCCAGCAGGCCGATTACGAACAGATCGTCGCCGATCCACGGATGATGGAGTTCGTGCGCTCCGTCGGCCGGGGCCTGTTCGGCGACAACTGCGCCGGCTGTCACGGCCGCGGCGGCCAGGGCGTGTTCGGCCAGTATCCGAATCTGACCGATGATGACTGGCTGTGGGGCGGCGGCATGGAGCGGATTCATGAAACCCTGGTGTTGGGGCGAAATGGATTCATGCCGGCGTTCGGCCAGGTGCTGACCCCGGCGCAACTGGACGAGGTCGCCGAATACGTACTGACGCTGTCCGGCGAAGCGCCGCCCAGCGAAGCCTCGGCGCGCGGCCAGGAAATCTTTCAGGGGCGCATCGGCGGCTGCTACCACTGTCACGGCATGGATGGGACCGGGCTTCCGTCGCAGGGCGCGCCTAACTTGACCAACAAGATCTGGAACATCGTCGATGTGCCGGGTCAGGATACCTTGCAGGGCAAGAAAGCGGCGGTCGGGGCGTTCGTCGCTCGGGGCGTGAACAACGTTCGGGTCATGCCCGGCTGGAAAGATCGCCTGTCGCCGGTCGACGTCAAGCTGTTGGCGGTTTACGTGCAGCAACTGGGAGGCGGCGCCCAGTAAGCGTTGGCCTCCGTCGAGGAAAATCGCTGGTCTGGCGCTCACCCCCCTTGCGGGGGTGAGCCATTTATAAGTAGGTGATCGGTAAAACCCCGGCCTCTTCGACGGCCGATCAGGTGGACCCATGTCCGAAGAGAACCTCCCGCTTTACCAGAAGCGCATTCCGATTTATCCCCGCTCCGTCAAGGGGCGCTTCCGCACCTTCAAGACCAGCGTTCTGGTTCTCGCCTATACCGTCTACTTTCTCCTGCCCTGGCTGCGCTGGGAGCGGCCGAACGCCCCCGATCAGGCGGTGCTGTACGATCTGCCGGGGCGGCATTTTTATATTTTTGGCCTGACCGTCCAGGTCCAGGATATTTTCTGGCTGGCCGGCGCGTTGATCATCTTCGCGATCCTGTTGTTTTTCGTCACCGGTCTGTTCGGTCGAGTCTGGTGCGGGTATTTTTGTTTCCAGACCCTGTGGACCGATCTGTTCATGATGATCGAGAAGTGGGTGCAGGGCGAACGGCCGGCGCGGATGCGGCTGGACCAGGGACCGTGGAACCGGGAGAAGCTCCTGAAAAAAGGCGGGACCTACGGGCTGTGGTTGCTGGCGGCGTTCTGGACCGGTCTGACCTTCACCCTGTACTGGGCCGACGCGCCGACCCTAGTGGTGGACATACTGCTGGGGCGGGCGCCGTATGCCGCCTATTTCACGACGTTTTTCCTGATGGCGACCACCTTCGTCATGGCGGGGCTGGCGCGCGAGCAGGTTTGCACCTACATGTGTCCCTATGCGCGCTTCCAGAGCGCCATGTTCGACCACGACACCCTGATCATTTCCTACGACGAGCGCCGGGGCGAGGGGACCCAGGGGCGAGCCACCCTGGGCAAGGGGCGGAAAAATCAGGAGAAGCGGCGGGCGCAAGGCGTGGGCGACTGCATCGATTGTGGGTATTGCGTGCAGGTCTGTCCGGTGGGCATCGACATCCGTAACGGCTTGCAATATCAGTGCATTTCCTGTGCTCTGTGCGTGGATGCCTGCGACACGATCATGGACAACCTGCAATGGCCGCGCGGCTTGGTGCGGTACACGTCCGAGAAGGCATTGCAGGGTCAGAAGACGCAGTGGTTGAAACCCAAGTCCATTGGTTATGGGGTGATCCTGACCGCGGCGACCGCCATCCTGGTCTGGAGCATCCTCACTCGCGCGTCCTACACCGCGACAGTGGAGCAAATCCGGCAGCCGTTGTACGCGTTGCTGTCGGACGGCGGCATCCGCAACAGCTACGAAATCAAGCTGAACAACCAGTTGACGGAGCCGTTGTGGATCGGTATCCGCATTGAGGGATTGGCCGGGGCGACGTTGAACATGGATGGTATGGAGCGCATCCAACTGGAGTCGCAGGAACGGCTCAAGCTCCTGGCGCGCGTGCAAATGGCGCCATCGGTTCTGGATGAGGGCCAGCAGGCCGGCCGCGACCAGGTGACCTTCGTCATCGCACCGCTGGACGACGCGCGAGCCGAACCCATCCGTCGGGAAGTGCCGTTTTACGTGCCGGAGAGTCGCTGATGGATTCGTTGTTATTGAGCCTCGGTCTCGGCGTGGGGGCGATCGTACTGGCCAATCTCGGGCTGGTCCGTTTCGCGCGGACGAACGCGCGGCAGGCCGCCGCCACGGTGGCGCTGATCACGATCGGGCTCTACGGGCCTTATAGCATCCTGAATTGGCCGGGTGGCGATGTGTTTGCGATCCACCTGGCGATTTACCTGCTCGGGTCCCTGGCCTGCGGGATGTTGCTGGATGCCCGGGCCAGCGGTCGCGGGCTGCATTGGGGGCCGGCGACGATCGGTGGGTTCTTCATTGTCGTGGCGACGGTCTGCGCGGTTCTCGTATCGGTCGCCCAACACGGTCTGACGCCGGTGATCGGCCGCTGGGTGCTGCCGGAAGCCGCCAGCGGCCGAGCCGTGGTGTCGTCGATGTTCCCCGGCGTGATTTCGCATGATTTCCATAAGAAGGAATCCTTGCACAACCAGTATCTCCAGCAGGTCGAGCGGCAGCGCGAGCGCGGCTGGCAGGTCCGCCAAGGTTGGCTGGACGATCCTGTGGCGGATCGTCTTGCGGCGTTCCGGGTGGCGGCCCAGACCCGCGACGGGGAACCGCTGGCGGGCGCGACCGTGACCGGGCAATTTCTGCGTCCCGCCAACAGCCAGATGGATGTCGCGTTCGATCTGGCCGAGCGCGCGCCCGGTGTGTATGAGACAGAGTTGCAACTGCCGGCGGCTGGACTTTGGAATCTGGTGCTGATCATTCGCCAGGGCGAGGAATTACACGAAGTCCGCGCCAACACGCGGGTCCTGGAACCGTGAAAGGCCAAAGGCCAAAGGCCAAAGGCTAAAGATCAATGCCTGCTCTTGCGGAATCCTTGCCGTCCGCCGCGCCCGTCGCCGCCGAGACGACCTGCTTTCATTGCGGTCTGCCGGTTCCACCCGGCGCCCGCTACGCGGCGGCGATCGACGGCCAGCGCCAGCCGATGTGTTGCCACGGTTGCCAGGCGGTGGCGGAAGCCATCGTGGCGGCGGGGCTGACCGATTTTTATCGCCATCGCACGACCCCGTCGCGGCGGGCCGAGGATCTGATTCCGCAGGCGTTGCGCGGTCTGGAGCTGTACGACCGCCCGGACCTGCAAAAGAGCTTCGTCCACGCCGAAAGCGATCATGTCCGCGAAGCGGCGCTGATGCTGGAAGGCATCGTTTGCGCCGCCTGCGTCTGGCTCAGCGAGCATCATGTCAGCGCCTTGCCGGGGGTGCTGGAATTCCGGGTGAACTATTCCACCCACCGCGCCCAAGTGCGGTGGGACGAGCGGCAGATCAAGCTGAGCGAAATTCTGGCGGCCATCGCCGCCATCGGCTATATCGCCCACCCCTTCGATCCCAGTCGTCAGGAAGCCTTGCAAAAGCGCGAGCGCGCTGTGGCGCTGCGCCGGCTGGCGGTGGCCGGCCTGGCATCGATGCAGGTGATGATGCTGGCGGTGGGGTTGTACGTCGGCGAACACCAGGGCATGGAACCGTGGATTCAGGATTTTCTGCGCTGGGCGTGCCTGATCCTGACCGTGCCGGTGATGGTCTATTCCGCGCAATCCTTCTACAGCGCGGCCTGGCGCGGTCTGCGCCGTCGGCAACTGGGCATGGATGTTCCGGTGACCTTGGCGATCGGCGCCGCTTTCATTGCCAGCGTCTGGTACACCTGGCAGGGGGGCGGCGAGGTCTATTACGACTCGGTCACCATGTTCGTGTTCTTCCTGTTGACCGCGCGTTTCCTGGAGATGAGCGCCCGCCACCAGGCGGGACGGATTTCCGAGGCGCTGGTGCGCATGCTGCCGGCGACCGCCACCCGTTTGGACGCAGACGGTGCTGAAGTCGTCGTGCCGGTCGCGGAACTGATGCCCGGCGACCGGGTGTTGGTGCGGCCGGGCGAGACCATTCCCGCCGATGGCCAAGTGTTGGAAGGAGCCAGCGGCGTGGACGAGTCGCTGTTGACCGGTGAGAGTCTGCCGTTGCCTAAAAAACCCGGTGAAACGCTGATCGGCGGCGCGGTCAACGTGGACAGCCCGCTGGTGATGCGGATCGACCAGGTAGGCGCCGAGACCGTGTTGTCGGCCATCGTGCGGCTGCTGGATCGGGCGCAGAGCGAAAAGCCGCGGCTGGCGCTGCTGGCCGACCGCATCGCCGGCGGGTTCGTGGCGGTGCTGCTGCTGGTGGCGGCGGTCGTGCTGGGGATCTGGTGGTATTTGGCGGATTTCGATACCGCGTTCCGGGTGACCCTGGCGGTGCTGGTGGTGACTTGTCCGTGCGCGCTGTCGCTGGCCACGCCCACCGCGATCGTCGCCGCGACCGGTGCTTTGACCCGGCAGGGGGTGTTGACCACCCGTGGCCATGCGCTGGAAACCCTGGCGCGGGCGACCCACGTCATCTTCGATAAAACCGGCACCTTGACCTATGGCCGACTGCGGCTGGCGGCGGTGGAGCCGCTGGAAGGCCGGGAGGCGGGCCAGTGTCTGGCGTGGGCGGCGGCGCTGGAGCGTGGGTCCGAACATCCGGTCGGGCGGGCGTTGGCCGAAGCCGCCACCGACGGCGTTCCTTTGGCGACGGAGGTGCGCAACACGCCGGGCAGCGGCGTCGAAGGCTGGATCGACGGGCGCCGCTATCGGGTCGGCCGTCCGGCGTTCGCGGCGGGTTTGCGCGCGGGGGCCGCCAGCGAACGGCGCGATCTGGATGCCGCCAGCACCTGGATCGCGCTGGGCGATGAGACGGGCTTGCTGGCCTGGTTTCAGTTGGCCGATACCCTGCGGCCCGGCGCGGCGGAAGCGGTGGCGGCGCTCGCGGCGCGCGGGCTGACGGTGGAGTTGCTGAGCGGGGATCGCCCTGAAGCGGTGGAACATATCGCCCGCGAGGTCGGAATTTCCACGGCTGCGGGCGGCCTGTCGCCCCAAGGCAAGCTGGAGTGGGTGCGGGACTTGCAGCGCCAGGGTGCGGTCGTCGCCATGGTCGGCGACGGGGTCAACGATGCCCCGGTGCTGGCGGCGGCGCAGGTGTCGCTGGCGATGGGCAGCGGCGCCCAACTCGCGCACGCCACGGCGGATCTGGTGCTGCTGTCGGAGCGGCTCGATGCGCTGGTCGTTGGAGTGGACATGGCCCGGCGGACCTTGAAGATCATCCGTGAGAATTCGACCTGGGCGATCGGGTACAATTTGGTGGCGCTCCCACTCGCCGCGACCGGCTGGTTGCTGCCCTGGATGGCGGCGCTCGGCATGTCGTTCAGTTCGCTGCTGGTGGTGGTAAACGCCTTGCGGCTTCGCCAGCCCTGAGAGGAGGTGATGATCCATGCGGATTCTGTTGCTGTTGATTCCGATGGCTTTGGGGGTCATGGGGGTGGCGCTGTGGGCCTTTCTCTGGGCGGTGCGGACCGGCCAGTTCGACGATCTGGAAGGGCCGGCCCACCGCATCCTGATGGACGACGACGATCCGCGCATTCCCCGTTCCAGCCAGCGGCGGGATGACGACTCTTCCTCCAATGAATAACTGACGCTTCGTGAGCTTCTTCACTGTGAATCCCTGGAGCACGACTATGTTTAATTTTCAGAATTTTCCCCTCGTCATCATCATCGTTTTATTGATCGCTTCCTGGTTAAGCTTCTTCTCGGTCGTGCCTTGGCGCAATCTGTTCTGAGGATGACCGATAGCGCCCCCGAACTGCTGGACCGCGAGCGGATTCTCGCCGGTCTGACGCCGGTCGCTCGCGCTGGGTTGAGCCGGTTGGAGGTGCATCCGGTCCTGGATTCCACCAACGCCTATCTGTTGGCCAGGGCGCGCGAAGGCTGGCCGGGGGGGGCGGTGTGTCTAACCGAGTTGCAGGAGGCTGGGCGGGGCCGGCAGGGGCGTTCCTGGCAATCGCCCTTCGCCGCCGGTCTGGCCGGGTCGCTGTTGTGGCGGTTTCAGGTTTCGCCGGCGGCGCTGAGCGGGCTGAGTCTGGCCACCGGCATCGCCGTGGCCCGCGCGCTGCGGGACCTGGGTGTGGCGGAGGTCGGCCTGAAATGGCCCAACGACGTGCTGTGGCGCGGGCGCAAGCTGGGCGGCATCCTGTTGGAGTCCGGGGGTGTCGCCGGCGCTTTTTATGTGGTGGCCGGCGTCGGGCTGAACGTGGCGTTGCCCTCGGCGGCGGGGGTGCTGATCGATCAGCCTTGGGTGGATCTGCGAGAAATCCTGGGCGTGGAGCGGGTCTCCCGCAACCGGCTGGCGGCGCTGCTGATCGGTGAGCTGATCGAAACCTTCACCCGGTTCGAACAGGGCGGTTTCGCGGATTTGACCGCGGAATGGGCCGGTTTTGATCGGGTGGCCGGGCGGAGAGTGACTCTGAAACTGCCGAACACGACCGTAACCGGCATCGCGCGGGGCGTGGACGCGACCGGGGCGATGTTGCTGGAAACCGCCGACGGGCGGGTCCAACCTTATCTCGGTGGGGAAATCAGCTTGAGACTCGAACCGTGATCCTGCTGGCGGATGTCGGCAACAGCCGGGTCAAGTGGGTGACGTGCGAGCAGGGCGAGTTTCGGACGCGCGGCCAGGCCCGTCATGGCGACGAAAGCTGGGCTGAATGGGCGACTCGGTGGTGGGGGAACCTACCGCGTCCGGCGCGAGTGTCGATCGTCAGCGTGGCGGGGGCCGAGGCGCGCGCTGTTCTCATGGATTGGATCGAGCGAAACTGGGCCATTGAGGCGGAATTCGCGGTGTCGACGGCGGCGGCTTGCGGGGTCCGCAATGCCTACGCCGAGCCGGAACGGATGGGCGCGGATCGCTGGGTGGCGATGATCGCCGCGCGGGCGCTGCTCGGGCCGAAAACCTGTTATGTGGTGGATTGCGGCACGGCGCTGACGGTCGATGCTTTGGCGGCGGATGGCCAGCATCGGGGCGGGGTGATCGTGCCGGGGATGCGGCTGATGCGCGAGGCGCTGTATCGGGAGACCCGGCAGATTCCCCCGGAAACCGGCGAAGCGCATCTGTTCGGGCAAAGCACCCGCGATGGGGTTTGGGGTGGGGCGCTGCATGCAGTGGCCTCGGCCATCGACGGGATCATCGACCGGATGAGCGCCGAACACGGTCCCGGCGCGCGGCTGTTGACCGGCGGCGACGCCGAGACCGTTTTGCCTTGTTTGAGAAGCGAATATCGGTGGGAACCGGATTTAATTTTCCAGGGACTGCGGGTAGTGGCCGGGGTTTGATACGGTTTGTGGCAAAGCTTCGGGCAACCTGCTACTTGTGATCCTCATGTCCCTGCAACCCAAATAATCACTAGATTTTGCAGGACTGCCCGTCCGGCCAAAATTGCATTTTGTCCGGGCTGGCCGGTTATCCGCCGCCCGTTAGCTACAAAAAACCACAAATCGAGAAAGCCGATGCAATGGATCGCCCCTTCCCAACAGGATGCCGCTTCCGCCTCGCTCGAAAAGCGCCTGTGGGATGCCGCCGACCAATTCCGCGCCAATTCCGGCCTCAAGGCGCAGGAATACTCCGGCCCTATCCTTGGCCTGATCTTCCTGCGCTTTGCCGAAGTCCGCTTCGCCGTCCAGCGCAGCAAGCTCGAAGGCGCCAGCGCCTCATCGCGGCGCGGCAGCCGGGTCGATGAACCCGCCGCCTACCACGCCGAAGGCATCCTCTACCTCGCCACCGAGGCGCGCTTCGACAATCTGCTGACGCTGCCCGAAGTGGCCGACATCGGCGCCAAGGTCAACGCCGCGATGCGCGAGATCGAGAAGCACAACCCGCAGCTCGCCGGCGTGCTGCCCAAGACCTACAACCTCTTCACCAGCACGCTGCTCAAGGAACTACTGAAGAAGGTCTCCGAGATTCCGGCCACGCTCGACTACGACGCGTTCGGCCGCATCTACGAGTACTTCCTCGGCGCCTTCGCCATGACCGAGGGCCAGGCGGCGGCGAGTTCTACACGCCCTCCAGCATCGTCAAGCTGCTGGCCGAAATCATCGAACCCTTCCACGGCCGCATCCTCGACCCCGCCTGCGGCTCCGGCGGCATGTTCGTGCAATCGGCGCGCTTCGTCGCCGAACACCAGCAGAACCCCGCCGCCGAACTCGCCATCTGCAGCGTCGAAAAGACCGACGAAACCGGCCGCCTGTGCCGCCTCAACCTCGCCGTGCATGGGCTGGAAGGCGACATCCGCCACGGCGGCAACGTCAACAGCTACTACGACGACCCGCACACCGCTACCGGCCAGTTCGACTTCGTGCTCGCCAATCCGCCGTTCAACGTCAACGCGGTGGACAAGGAGCGGCTCAAGGACAGGGTCGGCGCCGGTCGCCGCTTTCCGTTCGGCCTGCCGCGAACCGACAACGCCAACTACCTGTGGATTCAGCTTTTCTACTCGGCGCTGAACGCCACCGGCCGCGCCGGCTTCGTCATGGCCAACTCGGCCTCCGACGCCCGATCCAGCGAGCAGGAACTGCGGCAGAAGCTGATCGAAGCGCGGGCGGTGGACATCATGGTCGCCGTCGGCCCCAACCTGTTCTACACCGTCACGCTGCCCTGCACGCTTTGGTTCTTCGACAAGGGCAAGGCCAAAACGAAACGCGCCGACACCGTGCTCTTCATCGACGCCCGCCACATCTACCGCCAGGTCGATCGTGCCCACCGCGACTGGACACCGGCGCAGATCGGCTTCATCGCCAACCTCGTGCGCCTCTATCGCGGTGAAGCGCCCGACCTGAGCGTGGGCGGCGAGGAGACGGCGGCCAAGCTCAAGGAAGTGTTCGGCAAGAAGCCCGCCTATGCCGACGTGCCTGGCCTGTGCAAGGCGGCGACGCTGGCCGAGATCGAAGCCCAGGGCTGGTCGCTCAACCCCGGCCGCTATGTCGGCGTCGCGCCCGGTGAGGAGGTCAGCGACGAGGACTTCAAGGAACAACTGGAGGCGTTGAACGAGGAACTGGAAGGGCTGAATGCCCAGGCGCGGGAACTGGAGCAGACCATCGCCGCGAATGTGGCGGGGATTCTCTCGGAATGAAGACCGTGACTTGGGAGCGGAAGCCTCTGGGGGCTGTGGCAGACCTCTGCCTCGGCAAGATGCTTGACCAGAACAAGAATCGTGGGGTTCCGTTTCCCTACCTTGCGAACGTCAATGTCCGCTGGGGAGAATTCGAACTGAGCAACCTGCGTACCATGCGCTTTGAGCCCAAAGAAATGGATCGCTACGGCCTCAGGTTCGGCGACATTGTTATGTGCGAAGGTGGTGAGCCTGGGCGCTGCGCCATCTGGAAGGATCAAGTTCCCGGAATGATGATCCAGAAGGCGCTTCATAGAATCAGACCGAAAGAGTTTCTGGACTACTGCTTTCTTTTCTATAGCTTCCTGCATCTCGGCCACACAAAAGTCTTTGACCAATACGTTACAGGCGCAACCATCAAGCATTTGCCGGGGGAAAAGCTGGCAAAGGTCGAAGTTGATATCCCCCCCCTCTCCATCCAGCGCCGCATCGCCAGCATCCTGTCGGCCTACGACGAGCTGATCGAAAACAGCCAGCGGCGCATCAAGATTCTGGAGGCGATGGCCCGCGCCCTCTACCGCGAGTGGTTCGTCCACTTCCGCTTCCCCGGCTTTGAGTCCGTCCCCCGCGTCCCGTCCCCCCTCGGCGAGATTCCACAAGGGTGGGAGGTGAAGAAGTTGGGCGACGTGGTTGAATTGAACTACGGCAAGGCGCTCAAGAAGGAAGACCGGCGAGATGGTGAGTATCCTGTATTTGGTTCCAGCGGAATTGTCGGCACTCATGATGCCGCGTTAGTCAAAGGGCCTGGCATCATCGTCGGCCGAAAGGGAAACGTCGGTAGCGTCTTCTGGTGCGACGACGACTTCTTCGTAATTGATACCGCCTATTTCGTGACTTCCCCCCTGCCGCTGCGGTTCTTGTTCTACGTTCTGCCGACGCTGAACTTCATCAATAGCGACGCTGCCGTTCCCGGCCTGAGCCGCAACCAAGCCTATACGCTGGAGCTTCTTGTTCCTCCGACCTCACTGCTGGAAAAGTTCTGCGAGTTGGCCGGCACATTTGAGCAGCAAGCCGCCACGCTCCAACGCCAAAACCAAAACCTCCGCCGCACCCGCGACCTGCTGCTGCCGCGCCTGCTCTCCGGCCAGATCGATGTGGAGGCGCTCGATCATGCCTAAGATTGTGCCGCTCCCTCCTGACTACGCCGCGTTGCTGACCGACATCCGGCAGCGCGTGCGTCTTGCACAAACCCGCGCCGTGATGGCCAGTCAATGCGGAGTTGATCCGCCTGTACTGGGAGATTGGCTCCCTCATCGCCGGGCGACAACAACGTGAAGGCTGGGGCGCGGGAGTGATTCCGCGGCTGGCCCGCGACCTGCACAACGAACTGCCGGAAGAAAAAGGCTTTTCCGAGCGCAACATCAAGCGGATGCTGGCCTTCTATCGCGCCTACCCGCATCTGGGCCTGGCGCCACAACCTGTGGCACTCACTGAAACCCTGGAGAATGGGCCACAGCCTGTGGCACTTTTCCCGCCGGAGCTGCTGATGTCGCTGCCCTGGGGGCATCACGCCGAGCTGATGGCCAAGGTCAAGGAGCCTGCCATCCGGCAGTGGTACATGCAGGCCGCCGTTCAATTCGGCTGGAGCCGAAACATTCTGGTGATGCAGATCGAGACGTCTGCCCACCGCCGACTGGGCAAGGCGACCAGCAATTTCGCCAGTCGCTTGCCGCCTCCGGAATCCGATTTGGCGCAACAGACCCTGAAGGATCCCTATATCTTCGACTTTCTGACCCTTGCCGATGGTTTCCATGAGCGAGAGCTGGAAACCGGACTGGTGGTCCATCTGGAGAAGTTTCTTATGGAGTTGGGACAAGGCTTTGCCTTTGTTGGACGCCAGTACCACCTGGATCTCGGTGGGCAGGATTTTTACATCGATCTGCTGTTCTACCACCTGAAGCTGCGCTGTTTTGTGGTGATCGATCTCAAGCGCGGCGATTTCAAGCCCGAATATGCGGGAAAGATGAACTTCTACTGCAATGTGGTCGATGACCGCCTGCGCCATCCGGGCGATGCACCCACCATTGGCCTGATTCTGTGCCAGCAACCCAACCGGGTGTTGGCCGAATATGCGTTGCGCGGCATGGATAAGCCCATCGGGGTGTCTACGTTTGAACTGACCCGCGCCCTGCCGGCCGAGTTGCAAACCAGCCTGCCCAGCATCGAGGCCATCGAGCAGGCATTGGCAGACGAGGCTGAGGCGGAGGACGAATGATCGCCCCAGCGCGAACCACCAAGCATCACCGCACCCACGACCGCGGCTGCCGCCGCGCCTGCTCTCCGGCCAGATCGATGTGGAGGCTGCCTGAACCGTGATCCACGGCCGTTGCCAGTTCCTGCCCATACGCCTATATTCGCTATTCGCGAATAGCGAATGAAGGAGCCGTCCGTTGGCCCGTCCGAAGTCCAACCCGCAAATCGTGCTGCGTCCGCAGGACTTGGTGGTGATGCTGCGCCTAGCGCTGGAACATGGCCCGGCGCCGACTTATGCGACGCTCGCCGCCGAGTTGGGCATGACCGCTTCGGAGGTGCATGGGGCGGTCGAGCGGGCGATGGCCGCCCAGCTTGCGCACAAGGACACAAGCGGCAAGGCGACGGTAATCCTCGCCGCCCTGCGACCGTTCGTCCAGCATGGCGCGCGCTACTGCTTCCCGGCCACGCGCGGCAGCTTGACGCGCGGCATGCCGACCGGGTACGCCGCCGCGCCGCTCAAGGGCTTGATCGTGCCGGGCACCGACCCGGTTCCGGTGTGGCCGCACAAGAACGGGACGGTGCGCGGCGTTGCCCTGCACCCGCTCTACCCGAGCGTGCCGGAGGCGGCGGGTCGCAACCCGGCGCTGTACGAGGTGCTGGTGCTGTTCGATGCCGTGCGCGGCGGCAGCGCACGCGAACGCGCGCTGGCCATCGATCTGCTGGACCAGCGCTTGCGGGCATGAACGTCAACGACCCCAATATCGCGCTGCTGGAACGGGTCGCCGAACACTTGGGCGATGCGCTGCGCGAGAAAATGGTCTTTGTCGGCGGTGCGGTGGCCGGGCTGCTGATTACCGACCCGGCCATGCCGGCGATCCGCCCGACCGAAGACGTCGACCTGGTCTGCCAGGCCGCGATGTTGGCCGACTACCATCGGGTCGAAACGGCGCTGCGCGCCTGCGGTTTCGTGCAGGACATGCGCCCTGAGGCACAGATCTGCCGCTGGCAAGTGGGGCCGGTGACGGTGGATGTGATGCCGACGCTGGAACAGATCCTCGGTTTTTCCAATCCCTGGTATCCGCTGGCGCTGGAAGCGGCGCTGCCTGTCGCGCTACCCAGCGGCCAGCTTATCCGCCTGATCGCCGCGCCGGTGTTTCTGGCCACCAAGCTGGAGGCATTCGACGGACGTGGCGAGGGCGACTTCCTGTTCAGCCACGATCTTGGCGATCTGCTCGCGGTGGTCGATGGCCGCGATGCGCTGCTGGAAGAGTGCCGAGCCAGCTCACCCGAGCTCAGGGGCTAT
>DAIRDI010000033.1:0-16544 GCA_036796235.1 Candidatus Competibacteraceae bacterium
GGGTGATACGTTCGAGGTCAAGAACAATATTGGCGGCATCGGCGATAACCGCAACGCGCTGGAACTGGTCAAACTGGAAATCAAACCCCAGCTCATGGGCGGCAACGACTACCGGGGCGTCTACGCGCAAATGATCGCCGAGGTCGGCGCCCAGGGGCGACGTGTCGATAACACCCTGCGCTCTCAGGAAGCCCTGTTCGCGCAGTCGGAATTTTCCCGGGAGTCGGTGTCCGGGGTCAGCCTGGACGAGGAGGCCGCCAATCTGGTGCGTTTCCAACAGGCTTACGAGGCATCCGCGCAAATGATCCAGACGGCCAATGCTCTTTTCACGACGCTGCTGGAAGCAGTCAGGAACTGACCATGCGTATCTCAACCAGTTTGATTTATCGGCGGGGCGTCCAGCCCATCAACGACCACCTGTCCAAGTTGGTCAAGGTGCAGGAACAGATCAGCAGCGGCCGCAAGATCCTCAAGCCGTCCGACGATCCTACCAACAGCGCCCGCTTGATGGAATTGCACAAGCAGGTGCAGCTTAACGAGCAATACGGGCGCAACATCACCATCGCCAACGGCCGGCTGGGCGTCGAGGAAAGCGCGGTGCAGGAAAGCGGCAATATCCTGCAACAGGCGCGGGTGCTGGCCATCAATGCCAATAATGCCGCATTGACCTCCGAGAACCGGCAGGCTATTGCCCTGGAAGTCCGGCAACTGCGCCAGCAGCTCCAGGATCTGGCCAACGCCAAGGATTCCGAAGGCGCGTTTTTATTCGCCGGCTTCAAGGAGCAAACCCAGCCATTCGCCAACGCGCCCAATGGCGGCGTGATCTATAACGGCGATCAAGGTCAGCGATTGTTGCAAGTCGGTCCCTCGCGCCAGGTGGCGGTTGGCGATGCCGGGAATGAGGTCTTCATGTCGATCCGCAACGGCAACGGGCAGTTTCGTACCGATCTGGAGGCCGGCAACACCGGCAACGGTACGATCACGGTCGGCAGCGTCACCAATCCCACGGTATTCCAAAATGATTTCATGAGCGGGAGCCATCCCTACACGCTCCAGTTCGCGGTGGACGCCACCGACCCTTTCAATCCCGTCACGACCTACGAAATCCGCGATTCCGCCAGTAACCTGGTGGACCCGCCGGGGCTGGGGCAACCCTACACCGCGGGTGAAACCATCGCGTTTAACGGCATCGAAGTGGCGGTCAAGGGCGAACCCGCCGACGGAGACCGCTTCATCGTCAAACCCGCCGAACATCAAAGTCTATTCGAGACTTTGGATAGCCTGATTACGGCCTTGGGTCTGCCCGATAACGCGCCCTCCGCGGTTGCCGCGCTGACCCAATCCCTGGACAATGCCTTGACCGACCTCGACCAGGGATTGCTGAATCTCAATCAGGTTCGGAGCCGCATCGGTAGCCGCATGAAGGCCCTGGAGGCCCAGGATGAGGTAAACCGGAATTTCAACGTGCAGCTGCGGGAACTGCAAGGCGATATCGGCGCGGTGGATTATGCTGAAGCCGCATCCCGACTGAACGAGGAGTTGCTGGCGTTGCAAGCATCGCAGCAATCCTTTGTAAAGATTCAGAATCTATCGTTATTCAACTACCTGCGTTAGGAACGCCATGGTGCGACGGGCGGTCAGTCGGAACCCGGTGCATCGCGCATATCCGGGTGGCTGCTCTACAATGACTGAAGAACTATTTAATGATTGAAGAACCATTGGGAACCTGCCCTTCCACCGCCCGGCGCGAGCCGAAGCGATTATCCGAGCACGCTAAGCCGCCATGGATGAGATCATCAAGGAATTCCTGACCGAGAGTCTGGAAGGACTGGATCAGCTCGACAATAAATTTGTGATGCTCGAGCAGAATTCCGGAGACCGGGATACGCTCGCAAGCATTTTCCGCACCATCCATACCGTTAAGGGCACCTGCGGTTTTCTTGGCTTCGGCCACCTCGAAAAACTGGCTCACGCCGGCGAAAACCTCCTGTCGCTGCTGCGGGATGGCAAACTGGAGTTCAATCGCGAAATCGCCAGCGCCCTGCTCGAGATGGTGGACGCGGTGCGCACCATGCTCGGCGAGGTCGAGCGCACCGAAAGCGATGGCGAGGAAAGCTACTCCGACCTGATCGAAACCCTGGGTCGCCTCAAGGAAGGCGGGAGTGCGCCGCCGCCCGCGCCGCCGGTCCCGTCGCCCGCGAGCGTCGCCGATTCCGTCGCCGACGGCGAAGCGGCGTTCGTCGAATCCGCCTCACCCGTCGCGCCGCCCGCCGCGCCGTCTGAAGCGGTGGTCCCCGTCCCCGTCCCCGTCCCCGTCCCCGCTGCGCCGGCCGCGCCGCCCCCGTCGGCTGCTCCCGCTCCCGCTCCTGCTCTTCCCGCCCGCCCCGCGTCGCCGGAGCGCGCCGCCTCGCCCGCCGCAGTTGGTGTGGCGGAAAGCTCCATCCGGGTGGATGTGCCGCTGCTGGATAATTTGATGAACCTGGTCGGGGAGCTGGTGCTAGCGCGCAACCAGATTCTCGAATACACCACGCTTCAGGAAAACCCGCCGCTGCTGGCGGCGTCGCAGCGGTTAAGCATGATCACCACCGAACTCCAGGAAGGGATCATGCGGACCCGGATGCAGCCCATCAATAACATCTGGGCCAAATTCCCGCGCATCGTGCGCGACTTGGCGATCAGTTGCGACAAGCAAGTACGCGTGGAGATGGAAGGCAAGGAAACCGAACTCGATAAGAGTCTGATCGAAGCGATGAAGGACCCGCTCACCCATTTGGTGCGCAACGCCGTCGATCATGGGGTCGAGATGCCCGCCGCCCGCCGGGCGGTCGGTAAACCCGAGGAAGGTCGGTTGTTGATGCGCGCCTATCACGAGGGTGGCCAGGTTCATATCGAAATCGCCGACGACGGCGCCGGCATCAATCCCCATAAGATTCGGAAAAAGGCCATGGAAAAGGGGCTGATCACCGCCGAACGGGCCGCCGCGATGAGCGATCAGGACGTTCTGCGGATGGTCTTTCTGCCGGGCTTCTCCACCGCCGAAAAAGTGACGAACATTTCCGGCCGCGGCGTCGGCATGGACGTGGTCAAAACCAACATCGAGCGGATCGGTGGCGTGATCGATCTGGAAAGTGTGCTCGATCGTGGCACGGCGTTCAGAATCCGCATCCCCCTGACCTTGGCTATCGTGCCGGCATTGATCGTCACGAGCGGCGGCGAGCGTTTCGCGATCCCCCAAGTCAACTTGCTGGAGCTGATCCGGGTCAACGAGGAACAGCGGGGGAACGCCATCGAATACGTCCATCGCAATCCGGTCTATCGACTGCGCGGCAAGTTGTTGCCGATCGTCTATCTGAATCGGGAATTACGGCTGACCACCACCTCCGCGCCCGGCGTCATCAATATCGTGGTCTTGCAAACCGGACAGCACCATTTTGGGTTGGTGGTGGATCAGATCAACGATACTCAGGAAATCGTGGTCAAGCCGCTCGCTAAGGTGTTGCAGGACATCCCGGTGTTCGCCGGAGCCACCATCATGGGTGACGGTCGGGTCGCGCTGATTCTCGATGTGATGGGCATCGCCCAGCGCGCCCGGATTCTGAGCAACAGCCACAACCAAAACATTGCGGCGCAACTGCGGGCCGCCCGAGAGCGCGATGTCGAACGCCAGACCCTGCTGCTGGTTCGTTCTCCGGGAGACGGCCGTCTGGCGATTCCTCTGGACCCGATCTCCCGCCTGGAGGAGTTTTCGCCCGAGGATGTGGAAAACGCCGGAGACTTGGACGTCGTCCAGTATCGCGGCCAGATTTTGCCTCTGATCCACTTGAAGAATATCCTCAGCGAGCGCCGTGCGCCCGATCGCTTGACGCCGAACCGATCCGCCGTCGCCGCGAACCTGCTGGAGGTGATCGTCTTTAGTGACGGCGTGCGCCGGGTGGGGCTGGTCGTGGACGAAATCCTCGATATCGTTCAGGATATTTTTGATATTAAGGGCCGCGCCACTCGCACCGGGGTCGTGGGTACGCTGGTCATTCAGAATCGAGTGACCGAGCTTTTCGATGTCCAGGGCTTTTTGCAACGAGCAACGCCCCTGCTGGCGTTGGTCGAGGAGGTCTGAGCGGTGGCGGACCAGAAGCAGTTTTGTACGTTCTTTTTGGATGACCGGTTCCTCGGGGTCGAGGTCGACCAGGTCCAGGAAGTGATTCGCTATCAGACCATCACGCCTGTTCCTTTGGCGCCGCCCGTGGTTCGCGGCCTGATCAATCTGCGCGGCCAGATCGTCACCGCCGTCGATTTGCGGCGTTTGCTGCAAGTGGGCGACCGGATCGACGGCCGCCTACCCATGAATATCGTCGTCCATACCCGGGAAGGGATTTTCAGCCTGCTAGTGGACCGTATCGGCGACGTTCTGGAAGTGGATACCGCCTGTTTCGAGCAGCCCCCTGACACGCTGGATGGGATCGACCAGGATTTGATTCAGGGGACCTACAAACTCCAGGGTCGCCTGTTGTTGACGTTGAATGTCCAAATAATATTCAGTTCGGATATCCTGAATCGCGAACGCGAGACGACGCTCGCCTGAGAAGGCGCGTCGAGGAGAAGAATACTCAATGAATACCCTGAAAAACTTCAGCCTCAATGGCAAGTTGTTGCTGATCGTCGGCTGGGTGGTCGCCAGCATGGTCCTTATGGCCGTGCTGGGGCCTTACGTCCGGCAGGAAACGCGGGCGGATCCCGAGCGGCTGGCGCGCAGTCTGGTCGAAATGGCTGGCGGCATCCTCGAACGCTATCAGAGGCAGGAGCAGTCCGCCGCGTTGACCCGCGAGCAGGCCCAGCGTTTGGCCATTGAGACGCTCCGCAGCATGCGCTATCAGGAGCTCGCCTTTATCGTGCTCGACCGGGATCAGCGCGTGCTGCTGCATCCGCTCCGTCCCGAATTGGAGAACCAACCCCCCCGCGGCGGCCGCGGCATTGAGGGTTTCGTCGCGAACGCCGCCGAACTGATCGAGGTCGCCCGACGGGATGGCGGCGGATTCGTTGCTTATGCGAGTCCGCGCCCGGACGCCAGCCAGCCGACCCCCCACGTCGCTTACGCTCGAGATTTCGCGCCGTGGGACTGGGTGCTCGCCACCGGCGTCCATGCCGAGGAGCGGGGCGGCGAGTCTTCGAGCGCGGCCGTGCGCGAAGGGTTGCTGATCCTTGTTCTACTGGCGCCGCTCCTCGCCTTGTTCTATTGGTTCAAGCAGCACTTGCAGGCCAGCACGCGCGGCGTCCTGGGACTGGCGTGCGAGCTGGCTGGCGGCGATCTTTCCCACCAAGCGCCCGTTCTCGCCCAAGACGAACTGGGCAATATGACCCACGCGCTCAACCAAGCCATCACCAACATTCGCGTCGTCCTGGAGGCCGACAAGGTTAGCTGGGCCGAGGTCGCGGAGGAACGGAAAAAGGTCAACCAAGTGATGGCGATGATGCAAAGCACGCCGTCCAATATCATGGTCGCGGATCGGAATCTCCGGATCAGCTACATGAATCCGGCCATGGAACGCACGCTGCGCGGGTTGGGGCCGCACCTGCCGGTTCCAGCCGGCGAACTGATCGGCCAGCCGCTCGATCTGCTCTATCGGCAACAGAGCGATTTGCCGCGCATCGTCGCCGATCCCACCCGTTTGCCACACCAGGCGACGCTCCTGTTTGGCAACGAATGTTGTGCGTTGCATTTCAGCGCGATCTACGATCGTGCCGGCGCCTATGCGGGACCGATGATCACCTGGGAAATCGTCACCGAAAAACTCCGGAACGAGCGCGCCGCCCAGGAGGCGGTCGAGCGTGACAAGGGACAGGTTCACCGGCTCCAGGACAAGGTCGATCGGATGTTGCAAATGGTGAGCGCCGTCGCCGGTGGCGACCTGACTCAGGAATTGGCTGTCACCGGCACGGACGCCATCGACCAGATGGCCCAGGGGCTGAACCAACTTTTAGCGACCCTGCGCGACAGCATGACCAGTATCGGCCACACCGCGCAGACCCTGGCCGGCGCCGCCGAGGAGTTGACGCTAGTCAGTCACCAGATGGGCGGCAACGCCGAAGCGGCATCGACCAAGGCCACGCTGGCTTCGGCGACCGCCGACCAGGTCAGCACCAATGTCGAGGCGGTGGCTTCCTCCACCGAGGAAATGGGCGCCAGCATCCGCGAGATCGCTCAGAACGCCGCCGAAGCCGCCAGAGTAGTGGCCTCGGCGGTGACCATGGCGCAAAACGCCAATGCGATCGTTCGCAAGCTGGGGGAAAGCAGCGCTGGAATCGGCAACATCATCAAGGTGATCACTTCCATCGCCGAGCAGACGCACCTGCTGGCCCTGAACGCCACTATCGAAGCGGCGCGCGCTGGTGAGGCGGGTAAAGGCTTTGCGGTGGTGGCCAACGAGGTCAAGGAACTGGCCAAGGAGACCGCCAAGGCTACCGAAGAGATCGGCCGTAAAATCGAGGCCATTCAGTTGGATACCGGCGGCGCCGTGGAGGCGATCGGCGGTATCAGCACGATTGTCAATCAGATCAACGATATTCAAATTACCATCGCCAGCGCCGTCGAAGAGCAAACCGCCACCACGAACGAAATCAGCCGCAGCGTGGCCGATGCGGCCCGGGGCAGCACCGCGATCGCCCAGAACATTACCAATGTGGCTCAGGCCGCCCAGAGCACGCTCAGCAGCGCCAACGAGGTCCATAATGCCTCCAGCGAAATGGCGCGGATGGCTGCTGAATTGCAGCAGTTGGTCGACCGTTTCCGCTGCGGAGCCGGAGCGCCGCACGCCAGCGCCCGCGCGGGACGTGGTGGAGCGGGCCATTACCGCCTGTCGTGATGTTGTTTTATTGAGTCATTTGTAAAAATATAACATTCATGACGGGCATACGTTTCGAGACTCAGAAAGCGGACTCTATCGACCATGGCCAACAAAATCCGCGTGTTGCTAGTTGACGATTCGGCGGTGATCCGCCGTCTGCTGACCGACGTCCTAACCGGGGATCCGGCGCTGGAGATCGTCGGTAGCGCCCCCAATGGCCGGGTGGCGTTGGAACAATTGCCGGCGCTCAAGCCCGACCTCGTGGTGCTGGACGTGGAAATGCCGGAAATGGATGGGTTGGAGACACTGACCGAAATCCGCAAACGCCAACCGCGCCTGCCAGTGATCATGTTTAGTTCGCTGACCGAACGGGGGGCGATTGTGACCCTGGAAGCGTTAGCGCTGGGCGCCAATGATTATGTCGCCAAGCCTTCCAATACGGGCAACATGATCGTGGCCCTGCAACGGGTCCGCGACGAGTTGATTCCCCGCATCAAGACCTTTTGCCGCCCTCTGCTTGCCCCAGCCCCAGCCCCGTCGCCGAAACCGGAAGAACGCCCAGCTGTTTTCAAGCCGTTCGCAGCCCTTGGCCCGACGGCCGTGGCTCCGGCTCCAAGCCCGGTCTCATCACGCCCACGCCAGCGGGTGGAGGTGGTGGCGGTCGGTGTCTCCACCGGCGGACCCAATGCCCTGGCGGCGATCCTGCCGCAGCTACCCGCCCAGTTTCCGGTGCCTATTGTTATCGTCCAGCACATGCCCCCCCTCTTTACCCGACTGTTGGCGGAACGCCTCGACGCGCAGGCGGCGCTGTCCGTCGCCGAGGGTGCGGAGGGTGAAAGCCTGAGTCCGGGTCAAGTCCGGCTGGCGCCGGGTGGTTCGCACATGGTGCTGGAGCGGCAGGGCACCCAAGTTCGTATCCGCCTGCGCCAGGGGGAACCCGAAAACTCCTGTCGGCCGGCCGCTAATATGCTGTTCCAATCGGTTGCGGAAATCTACCGAGGCGGCGCTTTGGCGGTGATCCTGACGGGTATGGGCAACGATGGGCTGCGGGGTTGCGAGGCGATCCACAAAGCCGGTGGCCAGGTTCTGGTCCAGGACGAAGCCAGTTCGGTGGTTTGGAGTATGCCGGGCTGCGTGGCCAGAGCCGGTCTGGCGGACGGGCAAATTGCCTTGTCCCGTCTGGCCGGGGAAATTCTGAACCGGGTCCGGGCCGGGCGCTAGCGGATGAAGGGACTCAGCGCGTGGTGACCCCGATGAATGCGATCAGCCGGAGCGATTATGACTATATTCGCGATCTGGTTCGGCGCCATTCCGCCATCGTCCTGGAAGCGGATAAGGATTACCTGATTGAAACGCGCTTGACGACTCTGGTTCGGCAGGTAGGGCTGGCTTCGTTACCAGAGTTGATCACAACCTTGCGAACCCATTCGGTCGCCGGTCTCGACCGCCAGGTGGTGGAAGCCATCACCACCCATGAAACTTCATTCTTCCGCGACCTACATCCTTTCGAGGCGCTCAAGAGCACGATCCTGCCGGAACTCATCTCCCGGCGCCCGCCCGGCCAAAGCGTGACGGTCTGGTGCGCGGCCTGCTCCAGCGGCCAGGAACCCTTCAGCGTGGCGATGCTGGCGCGCGAGCATTTCCCCAGGCTGGTCGCCGACCGTCGGTTGCGGATCATCGCCACCGATCTGTCCGGCGCCATTTTGGCGCGCGCGCGCGAGGGCTGGTACAGCCAGATTGAGGTCAGCCGCGGTCTGCCGGCGGGACTGCTCGCCAAATATTTCGAGCTGAAGGAAGCCCGTTGGCGAATCCGGCCCGAAGTCCGCAGCATGGTGGATTTCCAGCAGGACAATCTGGCCGCGTCCTGGCCGCTTTTACCGCCTTTGGACTTGGTTTTCATGCGCAACGTACTGATCTATTTTGGTCTGGACACCAGAAAGGCGATTCTGGCCAAGCTTCGCGGGGTTCTGAAACCGGATGGCTACCTGTTTTTAGGCTCTTCGGAAACCACCCTCCATCTGGATGCTGCTTTCGAGCCGGTTGCCGTGGGCAAGGCCCTATACTATAAGCCGCGCTCGGCGAACGTTTCATAGCCCGGTTCGTGGAGCTGCCGCGCCTATGGTTTGCAAGTCGCTCCGGGGTTGGCAACGACGATCATCTTCGACAATGACTCTGTGGAAAATCAAGGAGAAACACCGATGAAAATTCTGATTGTTGACGACAGCAACGCGATGCGCATGATTGTCCGGCGCACGCTGCGCGAGGCGGGTTACGGCCACCTGGAAGTTTTACAGGCCGCCGATGGCAACCAGGCTTTGGAGGTCATCCACAACGATCCGCCCGACCTGATCCTTTCAGACTGGAACATGCCCAACAAGTCGGGGATGGAACTGCTGGAGGCGCTGAACGAGGAAGAGTGCAAGATCACATTCGGCTTCGTCACCACCGAGGCCACGACGGAAATGCGCGCCAAAGCCGCGCAGGCCGGCGCCAAGTTTCTCATCAGCAAGCCCTTCACCGCCGATACCTTCGCCAGGACGTTGGCCGAATACCTGCCGGATTGAGCGCGAGACGCCTTCCAACCCGACCATAACAACATCAAGCGGATTTTTCTCATGCCTACTACCTATGTCCTACCTAACGCCGCCGCACTGGTCGAGACCCTTGAGATGCTGTTCGGCGGCAAGGGGCCGATAACGCCGGGGAAGCGGCTCGACCCTAAGCCTGGCTCCGGCTATCCGGTCGCCAACTATATCAATGACACCGGGAAAACGGTCGCCGCCGTGTACTGCGATCTGGAGTTCGCCGCCTACGCGGGTTCCGCGTTGTCCATGCTGCCGGCGGCGGCCGCCAAGGAAGCGATTAAAAAGCGGCAACTCGAACCGGCCATGCTCGAAAACCTGTATGAGGTCATGAATATTCTTTCGACCCTCTTGATGAACGAGCATACCCCCCACCTCAAACTGGATGCCTTGCATCCCGATCCCGGCAAGATTCCCGCCGACGCCAAGGGTTTGCTGAGCAAGCCTGCGGGGCGGGCCGATTTTACCGTCAACGTGCCGCGTTACGGCAGCGGGAATCTGGCGCTGCTGGTGGTGTGACGCCACAAAAAACAGGCGGCCCTGAGGCCGCCTGTTGGAGGGGTTGAACTACCGCGCGGCGATCAGCCGAGATCCTTGATGCCCTGGATCAGTCCCGCCACCACTTTCTGCGCGTCGCCGTACACCATCCGGGTGTTGTCGGCGAAGAACAGCGCGTTCTCGATGCCGGCGAAGCCCACGCCCTTGCCGCGCTTGATCACCTGCACGTTCTTGGCGTAGTCCACGTTGAGGATCGGCATGCCGAAGATCGGGCTGCTCTTGTCGTTGCGCGCCGCCGGGTTGACCACGTCGTTGGCGCCGATCACCAGGGCCACGTCGGCGGTCGGGAACTCGGCGTTGATCTCTTCCAGGTCGAAGATCAAATCGTAGGGCACGCCCGCTTCAGCCAGCAGCACGTTCATATGCCCCGGCATCCGCCCGGCCACCGGGTGGATGGCGAACTTGACATCCACGCCGTTCTCGATCAGCAGCCGGCACATTTCCCACAGCTTGTGCTGGGCCTGCGCCACCGCCATGCCGTAACCGGGAACGATGATCACCTTGGAAGCGTAAGCCATCTGAATGGCGGCGTCCGGCGGCTCCATCGCCTTCATGGTGCCGGTGACGGCCTGACCGCCACTGCCCAGCGCATCCCAACTGCTGAACAGGATGTTGGTGATCGAGCGGTTCATCGCCTTCGCCATCAGGTGGGTCAACAGCGAACCGGCCGAGCCGACGATGATGCCGGCGATGATCATCGCCGAGTTGTTGAGCACGTAGCCCTCGAAGGCCACCGCCAACCCGGTCAGGGCGTTGAACAGCGAGACCACCACCGGCATGTCGGCGCCGCCGATCGGCATGGCGATCATCACACCCAGCGCCAGGGCCAGCAGGAAGAACACCACCAGCAGCGCCAGGTTGTCCGAACCGCTCAAGGCGATGATCAGGCCCAGCAGGAACATCAAGCCGAACAGAATGGCGTTGACCTTCTGCTGGCCGATGAACCGGAGCGGATTGCGGAACGATTGGTATTCTTGCAGCTTAGCGAAGGCGATGATCGAGCCGGAGAACGAGATCGAGCCGATCATCGCGCCCAGCACCGCCAGCAGCAGGAACAGCCAGAGCGGTTTGCCCAGGGCGGCGTGACTCCATAGCTCGGGACCACCCAGCAGGGTGACCGCGGCGATGGCCGCCGCCGCGCCGCCGCCCATGCCGTTGTAGATGGCGATCATCTGCGGCATGGCGGTCATTTCGACCTTCTTGGCGCTATACCAGGCCGCGGCGCTGCCGATCAGGATCGCAACGATCATCAGCAGGTAGTTGCCGGCGATCTGCGGATGCAGGAAGGTGACCAAAGTCGCCAGCAACATGCCCGCGCCCGCCCACAGAATGCCGCTGCGGGCGGTGGTCGGGTGCGACATCCGCTTGAGGCCGACGATGAACAGGACGGCGGTGAGGAAATAGCTGAGTTCGATCAGATGGCCCATGGGTTACTCCTTCTTCGCGCCCTTGCTGCTCTTGAACATATCCAGCATCCGCTCGGTGACCACGTAGCCACCCACCGCGTTGCCAGCGCCCAGCGCCACGCCGAAGAACCCGACGACCAGCGCCAGGGTGTTATCGGGGTCCGCTTCGCCCAGCACCACCATCGCGCCGACCACCACGATGCCGTGGACGAAGTTGGAGCCGGACATCAGTGGGGTGTGCAGGATCACCGGCACCCGGCTGATGATCTCGTAACCGAGAAAGCCGGATAGCATCAGAATGTAGAGCGGTAGAAAAAGCTCGAGCGCTTGTAGCATCGCTTCCATAGTCGTGTCTCCAGACGATTATTGTTCGAGCAGCTTGCGGGTCGGCTCGTGGCAGACCTGCCCGTCGCGGGTCAGCGCGCTTTTGGCGATCACCTCGTCGTCCCAGTCCAGGTTCAGAGCGCCGTCCTTGATCATCGGCGACAGGAAGTTGTACAGGTTCTTGGCGTACATCTCGCTGGCCGGGACCGGGAAGCTGCTGGGGATGTTGAGCGGACCGGCGATGATCACGCCGTTGTGCTCGATGGTCTCGCCGGGTTGCGTCAGCTCGCAGTTGCCGCCGGATTCCGCCGCCAGGTCGACGATCACCGCGCCGCGCTTCATGCCCTCAACCATCGCGGTGGTGACGATCTTCGGCGCCGTCCGCCCGGGAATGGCGGCGGTGGTGATCACCGCGTTGGCCGCCGCGATATGGCGGGCCAAGGTATCGGCCTGCTTCTGCTTCTCCTCGGCGGTCAGTTCGCGGGCGTAACCGCCCTCGCCCTCGGCGCTGACCCCGGTGTCGATCATCTTGGCGCCCAGCGACTCGATTTCCTGCCGCGCGGCGGGGCGGATGTCGTAGGCTTCCACCATCGCGCCCAGCCGTTTGGCGGTGGCGATGGCTTGCAACCCGGCCACGCCGGCGCCGACGATGACCACCTTGGCCGGACGGATGGTGCCGGCGGCGGTGGTCAGCATCGGGAAGAAGCCGCCGGACAGATTGGCCGCCAGCAGGGCGACCTTGTACCCGGCGACCGCCGCTTGCGAGGACAGCACGTCCATGGATTGGGCGCGGGAGATACGCGGGATCAGTTCCATGGCGAAGCTGGTGATCTTCTTGGCTTGCAGGCGCTTGACCATCTCCAGGTTGCGGTGCGGCTGCAAGGTGCTTAGCAGGACGGAGCCGTCCCGGAGCAATTCCACTTCTTCCAAAGTGGGCGGCTGCACCTTGAACACCACGTCGGCCTCGGCGTACAGCGTCTTGGCGTCTTCCAGCAGTCGGCTGGTTTTGTAGGCGTCGTCGGCGAAAAAGGCGCTGAGACCGGCGCCCTTTTCGATTAGCATTTCCACGCCGAGCTTGGTGAAACGCTCGGCCATCATCGGGTCCAGGGCGACCCGCCGTTCGCCCGAAACACACTCTTTCGGGACGGCCATACGAACAGGCATGATGTTGCCTCCTGGTGGTTTATGGATGCCGGGCTCCCGCCCGCCCGGAAATCGGCATGAAAAAAGGCTTGCGCGAAGCCTTTGGCGGATGTTGGGGTTCATCTGTGGGCATGCGCGCCGGCGGCGGGGGCGCGATACCTGTAGAATATTAGCCTAGACTTTCAAGATCACAAACGACCGGAGTGCAAATAGGTTTCTGAAGTCTATTTCGGGCGCCCGAGCAATCCATCGTCCATCGGCGCGTCTATGGACTGTTCGCGAGTCAACGGCCCTTCATGTTGGCGCGCGATAATGCGGCAACGACGACGGGAATAAGGCACAGGTGACGCATGTACGGACTGGAGCAACAAGTCTTGCGCACGGATGTGACGGGAATGCCATTGGAGTGGATTGATTATCAACAGGCGGTGCGATTGTACCACGCCGAGCAGGTGGCCTACACCTGCGGCATGGTGCTCTACACGGTGCGCGGCGGCGTCAACGCCCGCAGCGGGCGGCGCAGCATCGTCACGGTGAATTCCATTATCGCGACCCAGGGCGGGACCTACGCGCGGTTGCGCGCCCGCCACGACTACGTGCCGCCGCTCTCGAATCTGTCGCTGTTCCGGCGCGACTGCAATACCTGCCTGTATTGCGGCGAGACCTTCCCGGTCCGGGACTTGTCCCGCGACCACGTCCGACCCATCGTGCAGGGCGGCGCCGACCGTTGGAACAACGTGGTCACCGCCTGCAAGTGTTGCAATCACCGCAAGGGGGGGCGGACTCCCGAACAGGCCGGAATGCAGTTGCTGGCGATCCCGTTCACGCCCAATCACGCCGAGTATGTTTACTTGCAGGGCAAGCGGGTGCTGGCCGACCAGATGGATTTTCTCCGCGCCCATTTTCCCCGCTCCAGCCCGCTGCACCAGCGCCTGGCGCGGCTGTCCTGAATTCGGGAGCGAGGAGGGGCGGGGCGCCATGACCGGGGAGCAGGGCTTTATCAATCAGGTTCTGGGCGGCATCACGGCGTTCGCCCAACACCATTGGGCCGAGCGCCGGGATAGCCAGGAACGCTTGACGCGGCTGCGCGTGCCCGTCGAGTGGGTCGTGGACGCCAGCGAACCGCGGATTCGCCTGGTCGGCAATTACGTCGAGAAATTGGCGGATGCGGTGGAAACCGCGTTGCGCTACAGCGATGATGTGCTGCGGCGCATGCCGCCGCTGGTGACGCTCGCCGGCCGCGTTTGGGCCATCGACCCGCAAGTCAACGCCTTTTTCGCGACGGCGAACGACCTGCGCGAGATCCTGGGTCACCCGGCGATCCGCGCCTTTTTCCAGGAAGGCGCGCCGGAGTGCTTTGCCCTGATGCTCATGGTCAAGCGCGAAACCGAATCCTTTGGCATGGCGCTGCGAGGGGATATGCTGGTTCGGGAAGTCCGGCAAACGCTGGTCAGCTTCTCGCGGCATCAACTGTTCTTTCTCTCTCCCAGCGAAGATGGACTGCGCCGGGAACTGCGGCAACGCACCCTGGTGTTTCTGGCGACTCGGGCGCTGGAGCAGATCGGCGAGCTACGGACGCGGCGCGGCGAGTTGGAGGAGCAGCGCCGACGGTTGCTGGCGCAGTTGCGCGCGCTGCGCGGACATGCTCACGGTCTGCGGCCGCTGCTGGCGAGCGCGGACGACGATGCCGACGCGCGGCGAGCGGCGGCTCTGGAACAGCGCCTGGTCCAGACGGAAGAGGAACTGACGGCGGCCCGCAAGCAACTGGGAACGCTGGACGATTATCTCGAGCAGCTCCGAGAGGTGCTGAGCCAGCCGGAGCCGTATTTACAGGTTCGCCCGCTGACCCTGCGGCTGAACCGAATGGGCGTCAAGCTCGACGCCAACGCGGCGGAACCGGGCGAGACCCTGACCTTGATCGAGCTGGAATCCATGGGCGAACGACGCATCGGGGTGCTGGTGCGTTTTGGTCGTGAGGAGTTGCCATCGGATGTCACAGGCTAGCAAAGGCTCGGAACAGGCCGTCACAACCTTCATTCCACTGCGGGTGCTGCCAGGGCTGCTGCTGGATCTCGGGATGATTCAGGTTTGGGGTTGGGGCGCGGAGCCGTTGACGCTGCCGGTCGGCGCGACCAGCTACGGCATGGTCACCACCGGTCCATCCTGGGCGCGCGACGTCGCGACCGGTCCGTTCCCGCTGAGCGCGGGAATGTTTTTCGTGCTGCCCGACGGCGGCGAGATCGGCGGGGGTGGTGGCCTGGCGGTCGTCCTGTCGGGCTATCGGGGGTTGCGCCAGATCGGCGGGCCGCTGGAAGCCGCCGGCCGCCTGCGCTACATCGACGGCTGCGACGACACGCTGCTGGTGTGCCCGCCCCGGCTGGGCGAGCCCTGCCTGAATCATCTGCACATCCCGCCGCGCACCGATCAAACGCCGCATACCCATCCCTCGGCGCGGATCGGCGTCATCCTGCGGGGAACCGGCGAGTGCCGGACCCCGGACGGGGTATATCCACTCCGGCCGGGCCTGGGCTGGTATATTCCCCCCGGTTGCGTCCATTCGTTTTTCACCCGGGACGAGGCGTTGGACGTGGTCGCCTGGCACCCCGACAGCGATTTTGGTCCCCGCGACGACGATCATCCCATGATCAACCGGACGGTAATGCCCGCTCGGTGAAGAAAACCTCGCTCCGCCCCGGATCGATTTCCGTCGGGGGTGCAAACCGGGAGGAGGGGAGCGGCGCTTCCACCATCTGTTCGTACCACAGCAGGAAGGTGACGAGCATCCACAGTTTCAGGCCATGCCGCAGGCCGGGGACGCCTTCCATCTCGTAGTCCAGCAGGCGTTGGACGTAGTCGGGATCGAACAACCCGATGCGCTGGAGATTGGCGCGGGTGAGGAGATGCTGGCCGTAGCGGCGTAGTTCGCCCTGGAACCAGAACCGCACCGGCACCATCATCCCCGACTTGGGCCGGGCGATGATGGCCTCGGGGACCAGATCGCGCACGGCTTTTTTCAGGACGCTTTTTTCCACCGCGCCTTCCAGTCTCAGCGCCGGCGGGCACGCCATGCTGGTTTCGATGATCCGCCGCGAGAACAACGGCGGCAGCGCCAGCACCCCATGTCCGGCGGTCATTTTTTCCACCTTGACCAGAATCAGGTTGGCGCCCTTGAGCCGGATGTTGATGCTGGTGAGTTTGTTGACGAAATCCCGGGGCACGGGGGCTTGAAAGTACGGTTCCAGCAGCCCGACCAGGGCGTCATCGCCGCCGGCCTCCCGCAACAGCGCCGGGTCGAGCAGGGCGGTGAGATCCTGATAGCACCGCTGGAAGGCGCGCAGGTAATTGCGCTCCAACCAGCCGGCGGCGGGTTCTCCCGGCAGGGGACCGTACAGTCGGGCGAGCAGCATGGGGATATTTTTGGGACCGCCCAGGCAGGGATCGCCGCCCTCGCCGTTCAACACCACGTCGGCGACCTGGGCCGCCGCCCGCGCCAGCAGGTCGTTGGGCACGGTCACCGGATCGCCGATGGGATCGTCCAGCCGCCAGATGATCTCGCGGAGTTGGTCGAGAAAACCGGCCGGACGGACTTCCAGCCAGTGATGGTCGGTGTGGTAGCGGTCCACCATCAACTGCACGAACTCATTTTCCCGGGCGTATTCCGCGCCGAAATGCACCGAGAAGGTCGGGATGCG
>DAIRDI010000034.1:0-16349 GCA_036796235.1 Candidatus Competibacteraceae bacterium
GGGAATCCCCGCCACGCGCCTCCATGGCGCGAAACGTAAAGGACAATTGATTGAGGGGGTATTCTAATTCTACTTTGTCAGGTTCATGTATTTGATTTTTCTTAATAATTGAAGATAATGCAACCCTGATCAAAAAACAAGGCCTGATGAAAGCGAACATGACCGAGCACATGACCGAGACCCCCGCGGAAGCGGTAAAAAAAACTCGACCGCCGATGCCGAGGTCGGGTTGCTGGCCGGGATCGGGCAGCGATTCCTGGACTTCTGCGAACGTTTCGGCGGTCACTTCCGTCGCCGAACCCGGGCCGTCGAGACCTCGGCGCGACATGACGTGCGCGGGTTGCTCCAAGCGGAAACCAAGAACATGGAGCGGATGGAAGAGGCGATTCCCGACGCGGACCATCAAGCCTTGCACCACATGCTGAGCGAGTCGGCCTGGTCCGAGCGGGCGGTGCTGGATCAGGTGGCCCAGGACGCGAACCGGCTGTTGGGCGGCCATGAGGATAGGAAATCCAACCGCTTACGTCGAAGTATCTACCCCAGCCGAGGGGGCGGTCAAGGCTCGATTTGAGCCTCTTCTGACCACAGGAGGATGGCCGGGACGCCAAAATCGGTCAGAGGGATGTGTCGAAGGCGGCTTTTGCGATGAGGGGCGGTAGGGACGGGAGCAGGTTTCACGCAAACGGCAACGGCTGGCCCGGCAGCCCCACGGCGGACCGCTACCAGGACACCCGTTGATCGTACGCGTACTCCGGCTCGGGCTGGGCGAGGGGATCGCCCAAAAGGCACGCCTCGGCGGCGATGGCGTCCTCCACGGAGTCTTCGTACCCCTTTGGTGGTCCCCTGGCGGAGGCGATCCTTGGCGGGGTGGCGGGCTCGCCGAGGTGCTCCAGGATGGCCCGCACCTCCACCGCCTCGGTGATGACGGCGATGATCCGCATCTCGGCCCCGCAGCGGGGGCAAGTCCAAGGGAATGCTTCGTCGATGCGGGCCAGCAGCATGGCCCATGGATAGCGGGCCGGGGCGCGTGCGCGGTGGGGCGGCGGGTCGTCCGCAACGGCCTCGACGGCGGGCTTGGCGACCGACTCAGGCGCGGTCGCTCCAGGGGCGGGCGCCAGAGCGGTGACCGCTGGGCGCCGGGGCGAGTGGGGGGCGAGTACGCCGTAGTAACGATCCGGTGTGGTCTCGGTGGCGGGACCAGGGCGGCGATGCGCCCGATCAGTTCCAGCGGCGAGAGGATGAGCTGGGTTTGCCCTTCCGGGCCGGGCTTGGGCAGGTGGTAGATCAGCCGCTCGGCGTCGATCTCCTCCAGCCGGTCGGCGTGCAGGTGCGCTGCACGCGCGATTGCCGCAGGCAGACGCACGCCCAGGTTAGGAAGTCCCCTTGTTGCCGCGGAGGCCTGGGCATGACATTCGCCGCATTCTTTGATCTGGACCGACTGCAATCGGTTGACCGGACGCTATGGGGTCGTTCCTGGTGCTGCCGTCACTGTGCGTAGCAGGCCCGATGTACAGGCCTGCACAACGAGCATAAGAGAGGATTTCACCCATTTTGCTTCGGCCTTGACAGGCTCAGTGCAGGAAGGGATACTTTCACATAGGCGGTTGGATTTCCTATCCTTTTCCTATCATTTCCTTAGTCCCATACCCGTTGGCCCGATTCTTTTTGATTCAGGCATGACCCACTTAATCGTCTCGGAGCCGCTGTCTTAATCGTCTCGGAGCCGCTGTCCGGCTCAACTCACGGGCACGCCCGCCCGAGCCACTTCCGAACCCAGGAGATTTTGAATGAAAGACTCCCGAGAGTTTCTTGATTCACCCCTTTTCCAGGCACTCGCAGACCTGAGCTTCGATTCCGTGATGGTGACGGAGGCCACGGATGACCATGGCGGTCACAAAGTGATCTTTGTCAATCAGGGCTTCACCGACATGACTGGATACTCCGCGGAGGAGGTGCTGGGACAGACGCCGGGTATCCTTCAGGGTCCGAAGACGGATAAAGCGGTTACTGGCAGGCTTGCGGAGGATCTGCGCCAAGGACGAACCTTCCATGGCAGTACGGTCAATTACCGCAAAGACGGTTCCACCTTCGACATCGAGTGGAAGGTCACCCCCGTGATGCGGGACGGCCGCGTGACCCAGTATCTGGCGGTTCAGCGGGACATCAGCGGTCAGTAACCGCGGAACATACAGACGTTGCAGGCGCATTGCAGTGCGGTAGGGAAGAACATTGGGTTAATGGATTTACCGACCAAGAAGTTCTTGTTGCAGCGCAAGGCCGTTGCTCGGGAGTTTGCCGTCTGCAATGCGTCCGCCAATGTGCGCCATGACCTCGTTTCTCGGTCAAGATACACATCCCGAAAATCGCCGACCGGCAAGGGACGGCCGAAAATTCGTCCAGATCGCGATCTCCAAGGCTGTCCGTCCTCGGTGGTCGCGCGTTACCGATTTGTAACCTCTTGCAGACCGTTTCGTGAAGACCCGCCGCCACAATGACCCCTCTGGTATTGCAACAGATTACAAAGGTGAAGCGCATGAAACCACTACGATATCGCGCTCCGTTGGCCGTATTGGCACTTGTTCTTGCCATCGCGGTCATCGGGCTTCGGACCCACGCCGCAAACGAGATTCCGGTCGCGTCGAAGCACGCCCCGAACGATTCCTCCCCGAGCATCGCGACCTTTGCTGGTGGTTGCTTCTGGTGCGTCGAAGAAGCCTTCGAGAAGCTCCCCGGTGTCGTCGGGGCGGTATCCGGCTACAGCGGCGGCGAACTGGAAAACCCCACCTACGCGCAAGTTTCCTCCGGCAGCACGCGTCACACCGAAGCGGTGCAGGTTCACTACGACCCTGCCGTCATTAGCTACGAGGGGCTGTTGCAGGGCTTGTGGCGGATGATGGATCCGACCGACGCCGACGGCCAGTTTGTCGACCGCGGCCGGCAGTACCGCCCGGCCGTCTTTTACCACGACGACGAACAGCGACGGCTGGCGGAAGCCTCCAGGCAAGCGCTGGCGGACAGTGGTCGCTACGCCGATCCGGTGGTGATCGAGATCGCGCCGTTCAAGGCGTTTTATGAGGCGGAGGACTATCATCAGGACTACCACCGCAAGAACCCGCTGCGGTACAAGTTCTACACGCGGAACTCCGGCCGCTATCAGTTCATCGACAAGGTCTGGGGCGAGGAGCGCACGATTGACTATGCCGACTACCGCCCCACGGAATCCGACCGGGAGGTCCGTCAAAAGGGCTTCGACCGGCAGTCCTTCGTCAAACCCAATGATGCCGAGCTGAGAAGGCGCTTGACGCCGATCCAGTACCAGGTCACCCAGCAGGACGGCACCGAGAGACCGTTCGGCAACCCCTACGACACCGAGTATCGTTCCGGCATCTACGTCGACGTCGTATCCGGCGAGCCGCTGTTCTCCTCGGCCGACAAGTACGACTCGGGCACCGGCTGGCCCAGTTTCGTCCGGCCGATCGCGCCGGGCGTGGTGGTCGAGAAGCAGGACCGCTCCTTGTTCGGCGTGCGTACCGAGATCCGCAGTGCCGTGGCGGATTCGCACCTGGGCCATGTCTTCACGGACGGCCCGGCCCCCACCGGGCGGCGCTACTGCATGAACTCGGCGGCTTTGCGCTTTATTCCGGAAGCCGAAATGAGCGCGGCGGGCTATGGGGACTATCTGGCCAGAGTCGGCAAACCCGGCGGAGTCTGAGGCGGAAGCCGGGCGACGGTCATGACCTTCGCCCGGATGGCGCAGCGCATCGCCAGCCCGACCTGCGCGCACCGCTGGCTTCCATGCAAGGCTATGTGGAGAGCCTGCGCATGAAGCGGGCTACCTTGAGCGACGTCGACTATCAATCGACAGCCGGACCGGCTCCGCTGCTCTTCTCGATCGTCGTTCGGATCGACGCCTCATCCTCCCGACCGCTCTGGTATGCCGCCTTCAGCGTGTCCAGCTTGTCCTTGAGCGCTTCCAGACGGTCGGTCTTGAGACTGACCCCAGCCATCGAGTTCAGCAGGACGCCGAGGGTCATGCCGTTGTGCAACAGCGCGGCCCACACCGGCGAGAGTAGACCCAAGGCCGCGCCGGCGATGACGCCCGTGTTGACCCCGGTGGAAATTCGAAAATGGGTGCCAATCAACCGCAACGTCCCCACGCTCAGCGTCCGCGCCGCCAGCAGGGTTTGCAAATGCTCGTCGAGCAGCACGATGTCGGCGGTGGCGCGGGCCAGGTCCGCCCCTCGGGGCATTGCTATTCCCACATCGGCGGCGATCAGCGCCGGGGCGTCGTTCACCCCATCGCCGACGAACGCCACCTTCGCGCCTTGCGCCCGCAGTTGTTCCACTGCGGCGGCCTTGCCTTCCGGCAGACATTCGGCGTGAACTTCGTCCATGCCCAATTCCCGCGCCAGCGCTTCGGCCTTGTCCCGGCGGTCGCCGGTGAGCAACACCAGCCGCCGCGCGCCAGATTGACGCAGTTGCGTCAGCACCGTTTTGGCTTCCGGGCGCAGACTGTCGCGCAGACCGATCAGCCCCAGCGGACGTTGCTCCAAAGCGACGTAAAGCAGCGTTTTACCAGACTGCTCCAGCGCGGTGATGTAATCTTCGTGAGCGGCGAACGAGATGTGCTTGTGCGTTTCGAGAAAATGCCGGCTGCCGATCGCCACGCGGCGCCCTTGCGTTTGGGTGGTGAGACCGTGCGCCACCAGATAATCCACGTCTTCGTGTTCGATATGCCCCAGATGCTGCTGGCGGGCCTGCTTGACCACCGCGTCGGCGACCGGGTGCGTCGCGTGTTCCTCGATGGACGCGACCAGCGCCAGCAGGCGCACGTCGTCCCAATCGGCATCCAGGCTGAGCACGTCGGTCACCTCCAGCAGGCCGCTGGTCAAGGTGCCGGTTTTGTCGAACACGAACGTGTCGACCTGAGCCAGACTGTCGAGCGCCGAACTGCCGCGGAACAGAATGCCGTGCTTGGCGCCCTGGTACATGGCGGACTTGATCGCCACCGGGGTGCCGAGTTTCAGGGAACAGGCATAGTCCACCAGAAACACCGAGGCCAGGCGGTCGAGATCGCCAGTGGCGGCGTAGACCAGCGCGCCGGTGCCCAAGGTCAGATAGACCCGCTGATCCGCCAGCTTTTCCGCCAGAGTTTGGGTCTGCGATTGCTGCTGCAAGGCATTTTCGATGAAACGCGCGATGCGCGCGGTCGTGGTTTCCGCGCCCACCCGGGTGGCGCGGATACGTAGCCGCCCTCCTTCCAACACAGTGCCGGACAGCACTTTGTCACCGGCCTCCTTGCGCACCGCCAGATTTTCGCCGGTCACCGATGCCTGATTGACCGCCGCGTTGCCGCCGATCACCTTGCCATCAATCGGAATCATCTCGCCCGGCCCGACTTCGATGCGATCGCCGATCTGCAATTCGCTGCACGGGATTTGCACCAGCGCGCCGTCGCGCTCGACCCAGGCTTGGGTCGGCATCGGCTTGAGCAGATGGCGCAATAGATCGTCGGCGTGGCGGGCGGTGCGCTGTTCCAGATACGCGCCCAGCGCCAGCAACCCTTGCGTCGCAACGGCGGTAAAATATTTGCCTCGGGCCGCCGCCAAGCTGACCGCCAGACTATCCAGCACCTCGATTTTCAAGCCCTTCTGGCTCAGAGTCTGCGCGCCTTCCCACACGGTCGGGGCGATCAGGGCATAGGTTAGCCAACGGCGCAGCGGTTGCGCCAGCATCGGCAGCAAGGCCAGGCCGGCCAGCGCGCCGAACACCCGCAGCAGATCGGGATCAGAACGTCTGGCCGTAGGCGTGGGTTCCGCCAAGATGGCTGGAGGCGGTCGCTGAAACCAGGCCAGGATCGTCTGACGATGATGGACCTGGCCATCGTACTGAATCGCGACGCTGCCCGCATAAGGGTTGAGGCGCACGTTGCGCACGCCGCCGAGGCTCAGCAGCGCCGCCTCCAGAGCGAGGCGATCCAACCGGCGGTCGGCCAGCCAGGGCGCACGCAGGCGCAAGCGCTCGGGCAGTTCGTGCGCCAACTCGATGGTGGGTAGGGATTCCTGGATGATCATGACTTGGGGTTCGCGCCAGAAAAAAACCGGCGCCAGGGCCGCTGTCCTGACGCCGGAACTGCTTGCCTGGTTGCCGGCCATTGCGCCGGCCTCAATCTCTACTTCTTCCGCCCCCGCGCCGCGCGCGTCAACCGTTGCTGGATTTGGGGGACTGTTCCTCGGTCTTGATTTCGGCTTCCGCGTCCTTGAAGCGTTCCTTGACCTCTTCGATGCCGCCCTGGAACGCGCTCCAGAGCTTCACCAGGGATTTGATGGCGTTCTTTTGCACGGTATCGCTGGTCAACAAGAACGTCAGAGCCGCGCCGGTGATCGCGCCCTTGACGAACCGTTCGTCGCGGAAATTAAAGAACCCGCCCAAGCCGCTGTCGTGATGGGGCGGGTAAGCATGATGCCCGTGGTAGGCGCCGTAACCCGGCGGATAATACCCTGGCGCCTGCGGCGGCGGTCCGTAGTAGGAAGGATGGCCGCCCCGGTGGTGATGCTGCTGATGCGCCCAGGGCGGTGGACCGTAACCCGGCGCGGGTGGGTAGCCGTAGCCCCCCTGATACTGATCCTGATAGCCGCCGTGATACCCAGGGCCGTACCCCTGCGGGCCGGCTTGCGGTTGGGCGGTGGGACCCTGCGGACCGGGTTGCTGTGGAGGCATCTGATTGTTTTGGCTTTCGTTCATGGTGATTCTCCTCGGGGTTGAAAGGAAAAAAGACGGTCGCGGTCGGCGAGAAAACCGACTTCCGCCAGCAGCGCGGGCAGCGTTTCGCTCCGGGCGTGCAGGAGGCGCTCCCACCACTGCGGCGGAATGCGTCGGGCGTCGTACTCGATCACCAGCGAAGCGGCGACCTTGTTCAAATGCAGCGCGGTGATGCCCGGCAATCGCGCCAGCCAGCTTTCCGGCGCGGCGTTCGGCCACTGGACCAGCCAGTTCGCTGCTCCTGCTTGCAGCCGCACCCGCAGTCGCCCGCGAACGTGATGGACGATGCGCAAATGGGGCAGCAGGCCGGCTAACCTCGACCAGTCGTCAGCGCTCGGTGAGATTTCCAGGTTGACCGGTTTCAACGAAACCCTCGCGCCAGCGACAGCACCGAGGTTTCCACGCTCTTGCGCAGCAGCGTGCCGAACAGGGCGTTGCCGAACAGGGCGCCCGCTTGCTTGACCAGATCGCCGCCGGCCGACGCGGCGGGCGTGGCGGATATGGGGCTGTCCAGACAACCGGCCTTGTAGAGGTGATACAGAATGTCGTCAGCGCTCAACCGGTCGGTGTCGTAATGAATCAGCACGCTGCCGATTTTGCCGTTGTGACTATGGCTGGCGATGCCCGGCAGCTCATCCAGCATCCTACCCAACTTGGTCCGACACTCGGCCCGACACAGTCGCGCGGTTTTGATCCGCAGACGCCCCGGAACGTGATGGATGTAATAACTCATGGCAATGACCTCGCAAACAGGATCGGGTGGAAGTTGGCAAGTAACCGGTTGGAGACGCGGCTGCACTTCAACAAGGGTCGGAAGGCAATCGCTTGCGCCTCCCGACAGCGACGGGATAGACCTTGACCTGGACCTTGACGCAGGACGATCCCGAAGCGCAGCCGCCGCAGCCGCCAGCGGGTGGCGCGTTCTGCTCCAAACCGTCACCGCCCCGGCGCATGCCGAACCGGAAAAGCCTGGACGGCAGCCAAGACCGCAACAAGGCCAGCGCGGCGATCACCACGATTAACAGGGCCAACCCATCCTGCCACATGTCAGCCTCCTCCCAGCGCCAGCGCTACTCGATAGGTGATGAACGCCGCGACATAAGCCAGCACCATCATGTAAGTGAACATGAAGGCCGCCCAGCGCCAGGAGTTGGTTTCGCGGCGGGCGACGGCCAGCGTCGCCAGGCATTGCGGCGCGAACACATACCACGCCAGTAACGATAACGCGGTCGCCAGGGTCCAGCTTTGCGCCAGGGTCACGCTCAACGCCTCAACTACGGCGTCCTCTTCACCACTGAGCGCGTACACCGTGCCCAGGGCCGCTACCGCCACCTCCCGCGCCGCCAGACCTGGCACCAGCGCAATCGCGATCTGCCAGTTGAAGCCAATCGGAGCCAGCACCGGTTCTATCGCTCGTCCGATCACACCGGCGTAGCTGTAGTAAATCGCCGGTTCGGTCGCTCCGTCCGGCGCGCCGGGAAAGCTGGACAGAAACCAAAGAACCACGATGATGCTCATGATCAAGGTGCCCGCCCGGCGTAAAAAAGCCTTGGCGCGATCCAGCAACCCCAACAGTACATTGGCTGGACTGGGCAGCTTGTAGCTCGGCAATTCCATAAACAACGGTTGCTGGCTGCCGCGCATGATCGTCAGCCGCAATAGGCCCGCTACTACGAGCGCGCCGACGATGCCGGCCGCGTAGAGACCGAACATCACCAAGCCCTGCAAACCGACGAAATCCCAAACCACGATGTTGGGAATAAAGGCGGCGACCAGCAGGACGTAGACCGGCAACCGCGCCGAACAGGTCATCAACGGCGCAATCAGGATCGTGATCATCCGATCGATGGGATGGGCGATGGTGCGCGCCGCCATGATGCCGGGAATGGCGCAGGCGAAACTGGACAGCAGCGGCAGAAAGGCCCGCCCGTTCAAACCCACACCGCTCATGATCCGATCCATCAGAAACGCGGCGCGGGCCATGTAGCCGAAATCTTCCAGCAGCAGAATGAAGAAGAACAGGATCAAAATCTGTGGCAGGAAAATCACCACACCGCCGACCCCGGCGATGATTCCGTCAATCAGCAGGCTTTTCAGCAGGCTGTCTTCCATCTGTTCGGAAAGAGTCTGTTGCAAGGCCACCGTCGCGCCATCAATCCAGTCCATCGGCCACGCCGCCCAACTGAACACGGCCTGGAACATCAGGAACAGAATGGCCAGCAGAATGATCGGGCCAGCAATGGGATGCAGCAGCACCCGATCCAGTTGCCGGGTAAACCGCTCCGGCGCGCCTTCGCGCACTGTCGCTTCCCGCAGCAGCCGCTCCACTTCATGGTGATAAGCGCGAATATCATCCGAGGACGGCTCGGTCCACGACTCCACCGCCGCTGTAGAACCGCCAGCCGTTGCTTGGCCGAGTACCACATCCAGTTGACCGAGCAGGTCCTTCACCCCGTTTTTACGCAACGCCACTGTAGTGACCACCGGAATCCCCAACTGCTGCGACAGGATTTCAGCGTCAATCTGATAGCCGCGTTTCTGGGCAATATCCATCATGTTCAACGCCAGAATCAGCGGTCGGCCCAATTGCCGCAATTCCAGCAGCAGCCGCAAATGCTGGCCGAGATTGGTGGCGTCGGTGACGCACACAATCGCGTCCGGGAGCGCTTCCTGCGCCTGGCGACCCAACACCACATCGCGGGTCACGGCTTCATCGGGACTGCGGGCGCGCAAACTGTAGCTGCCCGGCAGATCGATGACCTCGACCGCTCGGCCCACTGGCGTTCGCAACAGGCCACTCTTGCGCTCGACGGTGACGCCCGGATAGTTGGCGGTTTTCTGCCGACTGCCGGTCAGGGTATTGAACAGGGTCGTTTTGCCACAGTTGGGAAAACCGACCAGCGCGATCCGGGCCAGCCGGCCGCCATCTTCAGCCAGCGTTGCAGCAGTCATGCGTGGACACTCCCGGAACTGGACATGGGGGTCGGACTCTCCGGTTGCGCCAGTAGCGGACCGACCAGCACCGCACTGGCTTCGCTACGGCGCAAGGCCACGGTCATGGTCTGATTGATGCGCACCGCCAGCGGGTCGCGTCCCAGAAAGCCGTGGTGCAGCACCTCGATGCATGCGCCTTCGACAAAGCCCATTTCCAGCAGACCGCGCTCGACATCCCGGTCGCCGTCGCCGCCCAGCACGGCCAGGATGCGCCCGACGCCACCCAGCGGCATCCGACTCAAGAGTTGAGAGGGTTCCGGTTCACCGCGTCCGCTCATTTCACCTCTCCCCCGGCGGCGTAAGCGCTGGTTTGACCGGGCGTCCGCAGCATCTTGTCCACTTCGTCCTGGTGGGTTTGTTCCTCGGCGATCAGGGTCCGGGCATATTCTTCCAGGCGCACGTCTTTATCGCGCACGCAGTCCAGTAGTTCGTAATACGCCGCGAGCGCCTCTTTCTCGTGGGCCAGGGATTCACGCAGGATATCGCCGATATCGTGCCGCTGGGTTTCCAGCAGTGGACCCATGCCGAGCGACGGATGACCGCCCAGACCGCTGATCAACTCTCCGGCCTGGCGGGCGTGAAGCAGACTTTCGTCGGCCTGCGCGTTGAGCCAGCTCACAATCGGGATGCGGTTGTAGCCGTACACCATCAGCGCGTAGTGGGTGTAGCGCACCACCCCGGCGAGTTCCAGCGCAAGAATGCGGTTCAACACGCCGATGGCGGCGTTCTTGTCAAGGGTCTGGTTCATGTTCGTGCTATCCAATGGTTTCCAGGAAACAGAGGTCGCGGCTGGCCAGGTCTGGTAGTCGCGTTGCTGATGCATTTCAGCGCAGTCGGCGCGATCATGCATTAGATGGAAATATAGTGCAAAATACAATCATTCTCAAACAGAAAAAAATTTACGCGGGCGCCAATCAAAACTAATATTTCCATAGGTCCTTTTTCAACCGGAGACACTCATGACCGACCATACGGCGCATCGCCACCCCGAACACGTCCACGGCCCCGGCTGCGGCCACACCGCGCTCCAGCACGACGGCCACACGGATTACCTGCACGAGGGCCATCTCCACCACGCCCACGGCGATCACTACGACGAGCATGTGCTGGCCGTCGACGCCACGAACCCGGCGCAATGCACGCCGCAGGTCACGGCCTGCGCGCAAAGCGGGCATACGCATGGTCCCGACTGCGGCCACGAAGCGGTTCCGCACGGCGATCATGTGGATTATTTAGTGAATGGCCGCTTGCACCACGCCCACGGCGATCACTGCGACGATCATGGCCCGGTGACGGTCGCCTGACCTCTCACCACCACTCATCAGGCGGTTGGCGCCCGACCGGACCCGGTCAAAAACGGCGCTGCCGCCCCACTCAACCGCACACCCGCCGGCTGGCTTCGCGATCCAGGGGATCGGGATCCAGTCCCAGGTAGGTCTGGCGCAGATGATCCCACAGCGCCAGATGCTCCCAGCGCGGTTCCTTCAGAGTTTTCTGCTCGACGGTCAGGTAGGGATTGGGCAGAAACACCGTCATCTGCTGCTCGTTCTGGCCGTTGAACAAGCGCAATCCCCAACTGTGAGGGCAGCCATCCTCGCGCAGTTGGCGATAGAGTTCGGCACGGGCGGTGCGGCGATGCCGCGCCAGTTCCGGCGAGCACGGCTGACTCCGTGCGCCCCGATGCTCGCCGATGCACAGGTGGAAATGCCAGTGGCCGAAATCCACGGTCAGGTAGCCATCCAACAGGCTGATCCGCTGGGGCGCGTTGGGCGCGCGCACTTCCCACACCGCGCCCTGCACGGCCGTCCCAAAATAAATCTGCTCCCAATAATTCTGGAACACATCGGCAATCAACGTCCGCAGCAACTCGGTATCGGTCGGCAGAGCGAAGATTTCCAGCGTGCCGTTACCAGGTTCGGTAACCAAGGTGGATTGGGTCATGGGGAAAGCTCCTCAGAGGTTAGGGGAAATGAAACAGGCGCGCTCACCACGGCAGCCACGCTCGCAGCGGCGCGAGCGCTAGACCGACGGCCAGGGCCAACAAGCCGCAGACCTGGACCAAGCGCAAGGCTCGGCGCAGATCGGCGTCGTCCAGATCGGCGGGCCAGTCGGGGGCGCCCATGAATACCTCGGTGACCAGCTCACCGCCGTAGCGAATCGGCCCGAGCAGGCGCACGCGCAAGGCGCCCGCGAACGCCGCCTCGCTCCACCCGGAGTTGGGGCTGGGCAACAGTGCGTGATAACGCCGCGCGGCCGTCCACGCCGACCGAGGATGCAAGCAGAGAAGGAGCGCCGCCACTGCGATCAGCGGGACCGACAGCCGCGCCGGCAGCCAATGCACGCAGTCGTCGGAACGGGCGCCGGCCCAGCCGAACCGTCGATACCGGGCGTTTTTATAGCCGACCATGGAATCGAGGCTGGACACCGCTTTGACCGCGATCAAGCCCGGCAGTCCGAACAGGCACAACGCCCACAACGGGGTCAGCACGCCGTCGGTGAGATTTTCCGCCAGACTCTCGATGGTCGCGCGCACGACGCCGTCGCGCGGCAAGTGGTCCGTATCGCGCCCGACCAGCATACTCAGCCGCCGGCGGGCGGTGACCAGATCATCCAGGGCGTCGAGCACCCGCCGGCCGTGCGCCAGCAGGTCGCCCAGGCAGAGCAGGCCGTAGGCCAGAAAGACGTCCCAGAGCCAGGCCGCCCACGGATGGATCAGGCCGAGACCCTGACGCACGGCCCACCACGCCGCCAGCGCGCCGCCGACTGCCAGCAGCCAGTGCAGCGCGCCGCCCAGATAGCCGTTCAGACCGACGGCGAACAGGCGTCGTTCCCACCACAGACTCCAGATGCCCAACACCCGGATCGGATGCAGGGCGTACACGGGATCGCCGAACCGGATGTCGAGCAGGCAGGCGACCAGAATCAACGCGACGTGGGTTCCTAACTCCATTTGCGCGCGAAGCCCCACACCATGGCCAGCGCCGCCAGCGCGCCCGGCTCGGTGTCCGACCGGGCACCGAGCGCCGCGCGAAATTCAGCGAAGCGTTCCGGTTGCACCGCCACCGTCGCCGCCAGCAGGGCCGCTTGATTGAGGGTTGCTTCCCGGACGACTTCCGGATGCAGGATGCCAGCCCGCGCCAGATCCATGCTCTCGGCCATGCAGTAGGCGGCGGCGGCGCTCTGCGGATCGTGGACCAGCGCCAACAGGTTGTCGGTAAACAGTCGCGCCGATTCGGCGTCGAGTTCGGCCGCGGCACAGGCGCGCAGGGCCGGCTCGTCGCAGCCGTGCCGACCCAGCGCGCCGCAGACCGTGCGCCGCAATTCCGGGCACAACCCGTTTTGCAACAACAGACAGCGAGTGACGGCGTCGTGGGTGGCCCGTCCGAGCAGTTCGCCCAAGGTGTTGTGACTGCCGGCCCAATGCCGTTCCCAGGTCTCGTTGTACCCTAGCGGCGCGGCGATGGCCAGTTGGTCGGTGCCGGTGCCGGTGGCCAGCCCCGGCGATTGCAGGCTGGGCATTCGCAGGTCGAGCACCGCCGTGCTCTTGCCTTCGGTGACCATCGTCGCGGCCTTGACCAGACAGGCCGGGGTACAGGGTTGGTTGACGAACGCCAGCGTCACGATGGTGCCGGACCCGGTTTCGGGGGGCGATGGGTCGGCCACGGACCGCTCCACCCGCGCGCTGCCGCTCGGGAGTTCGTGCCAGCCGGCCGGATCGCCGGCGCGGGTGGCGTTGCCGAGCACGCCGGCGGTGGCGACCACTCGCACCGTCAATTCCGCGTGGGCGGCGCGGGCCATCACCGCGCATTGCATGTTGGCGGCGGTGCTCATCAACGCGGTGGTGGCGGGCGGCAGCTCGGACTCGGCGCAGGCGACGGCGTGGGCGGCGTCCGGACCCAGGCCCACGACCGAGCGGTGGCGAGCGGCGTGGGCGACGCCCTCGCAACTCTGATGATTGGCGATGTGAGTCAAGTCCTCGCGCAGTCCGCCGTTGATCCGGCAGGTGCTCAACACCCGGTGCGGGCGTTTGAACGCGGCGGCGAGAAAGCGGCCTTGGCGACGCAAGGTGTAGAGATCAGTGTCGTCGAGCAGCATGGCGTGGCGATCCAGGTAGCCGTTCACTCAGGTTGTGAATCAGGTCGGCATTCGTTGCGAATTTCATCAATCGCGGCCGGTTGGTCGATCCGATGACCGACGCCCATCGACCGCCCAGCGCTCCAGTCGATCCAACCGCCAGAGTCCGTAGCCCAGCAGAAGCAGTAACGGCACAAGGTTGCTGATGCCCCAAGTACAGCAACAGTTGCCGCCAGGTAGCGGCGCGTAGCTTCTCCGGCGCGGCGACGGCCTGGAATACCACGGGCCAGCAGCTCGGCCAGGCGCAGGCCATCGCGTATATTTCGGCGCGCTGCAAGCGCCAGACTTCCAATGCCTGCATGGAACCCACGATGCCCAGCCACACGGCCGCGAATCCCAATAGGAAATAGTAACCGGACCCCTGATCCCAACCTTTCGTGTTGCGCGGGACCGCCGGGCGCAGCCGCGCGGAGAGACCCTGGAAGAGAAAGGGGAACGCGAGAAACAGGGGTGCGCTGAGGAAGAAGCCGGTCAGCATGCCGGCAAACTCGCCGAACGGCATACTGACCCCGATGGCCAGCCCGAGGATCGCGAGCACGACCAGATTGAACGCCAGGTGAGCGAACCCTACAGTCGGCATCCAGGCGCGGACGGTCGCGCCGATTGCCAGCGCCTCCGGGCGCTCCGCCAGCAAGGCCCGGCGCTGGTTCCACGCCAGCCGGATTCGCCACGCCGATCAGAGACACCCGCCCGCCAGTAGCAGCAGCGCGGAAAGCCAGTGCGCCCAGCGCGTCACCGGCGGCCAGCGCCCCGAGCCAAGGCGAGAAAACCTCGGCCCCCACCCGCTCGAACAGATTCGCCAGGGTTCCGAACAGCCAAACGCCGGGCAGTGACAGCGCGAGGACGAGGACGCAAATCCACCAGGCGAGCCGCTCCTCGGTCGAGTTCGTCTCAGACGCCGCGGGTTCGGTCTTGGTCGTCTTCCAAATCAGGTGGAAACCGCTCCGCCCAGCAACAGAAATTCCATCAACGCCTTCTGTACGTGCAGCCGATTTTCGGCCTCTTCCCAAACCTGGCTTTGCGGTCCGTCGATCACCTCGGCGCTGACCTCCTCGCCGCGGTGCGCGGGCAAACAATGCAGGAAAATCGCCTCGGGCCGGGCCTGGGCCATGATCGCGGCGTTGACTTGGTAAGGGGCAAAATCCCGCGCGCGCCGTTGCTGTTCCTCTTCCTGACCCATGCTGGACCAGACGTCGGTGGCGACCAGATCGGCGTCCTTGGCGGCGACCCGCGGATCGCGCAGCAGGATGACCCGCCCGGCGGCCCGCTGGAGCAGGTCCGCGTCGGGCTCGTATCCGGACGGCACGGCGATGCGTAACTGGAAATCGAACTGGCAGGCGGCTTCGAGATAGCTGTTGCACATGTTGTTGCCGTCGCCGATCCAGGCCGCGGTCCGGCCGCGCATTTCCCCACGCCGCTCGATGAAGGTCTGGAGGTCGGCCAACAACTGACAGGGATGATTGTAATCGGTCAATCCGTTGATGACCGGCACCGTGGAATGAGCGGCGAAGCATTCGACCGCGGCGTGTTCGAAGGTGCGGATCATCACCAGGTCCAACATCCCCGACAACACCCGCGCGGTATCCTCGATCGGTTCGCCCCGGCCCAGTTGAGTGTCGCGCGGCGACAGGAAAATGGCGCTGCCGCCCAGTTGGGCCATACCGGCCTCGAAGGACACCCGGGTTCGGGTGGAGGACTTCTCGAAGATCATCCCCAGCACCTTCTGGGGAAACAGGGCATGACGTTCGCCCCGGCGATGCTGAATTTTTAACTCGCTGGCGCGGTGCAGTACCTGCCGCAATTCCGTGGGCGAGAGATCGAACAGACTGAGAAAATGTCGTGGTTTCATAAAATAGCGGTCCGCGAGCGGGTTCCCAAAAATCAAAGCGGCAGCGATGAATGGCTGCCGCTGGGTAAAATTATAGGCTAATTTTTCTGGTAAGCCGCGCCCGCCGAGGTTTTCGAGCCGGCCAACGGCTTCCGGCCCATTCCCACATTTTTGGATACCCCACCATGTCAGTCCATTTCTGCCCCCAATGCGGCAACCCCCTGCAAACCGCCGAGGTCGACGGGCGCACCCGTCAGTGCTGCGCCGCCGCCGGTTGCAATTACGTGTACTGGGACAACCCGATCCCGGTGGTGGCCGCCATCGTCGAACTGGACGGAACGGTCGTCCTGGCGCGCAACAAGAACTGGCCGGAGAACATGTTCGGCTTGATCACCGGTTTTCTGGAGAAGGGCGAAACGCCGGATGAAGCGGTTCGACGGGAGGTTCGGGAAGAGCTGGGCCTGGACGCCGACGCCATCGAATTCATCGGCAATTACCCGTTCTTCGAGATGAATCAGTTGCTGGTGGCCTATCACGTCGCCACCCGCGGCGAGATCGCGCTCGGCGAGGAGCTGGCCGCCATCAAACGGGTTCCGGTCGAGCGCCTGAAACCCTGGACCATCGGCACCGG
>DAIRDI010000035.1:0-16342 GCA_036796235.1 Candidatus Competibacteraceae bacterium
GTCGCCAAAAAAGCATCCGGGTCCACCGCCAGAAACGCCCCGATCACCGCCGTCGCCGAACAACCCAGTCCGGTAACCCGAGTCATCAACGGATGGCCGTTATGGATTTCCGCTACCCGCTCGCCGGCGAGCACGTAATCCACCGCCCCGGTCACCGCCACCACCGCCCCGGTCTCTTCCGCCAGGCGTTGCGCCGCATCCAGGGCGGAATCTGAACCGTGCAGGCTGTCCACACCCCTCCCCTGCCCCGCCGGCGTTTGCTGCGCCAGGGTCAGAATCTCCGAACCGTTGCCGCGAATGACGCTCGGTCCCAATCGCGCCAAAGCCCCGGCCGCCGCCCGCCGATACGGCGTCGCTCCCACCCCCACCGGATCGAGAATCCACGGCACGCCAACCGCTTTTGCCCGCATCACCGCCAGCTTGCTGGCCGCGACCTGCTCCGAATACAGCGTCCCGATATTGATCACCAGCGCTTGGCAGAGCGCCACGAAATCCTCCACCTCATCGGTGGCATGGATCATGGCCGGCGACGCGCCCACCGCCAGCAAGGCGTTCGCGCTGTTGTTCATCACCACGAAATTGGTGATGTTATGCACCAGCGGTTGCCGTTCGCGCACGGCGGTCAGCAAAGTCCAAATAACATCGGGCGACATAGCAATCCTTAAAATTCAACTAAATGCAAAACGCTCGAACGCTTTCCCGGCGCTAGGTCAAGGGCCGGTCGTGAAAACGGGATTTTCCTGCTCCACCACCCGCACGAAAGTCGTGCGCTTGGTCAGTTCCTTCAGTTTTCCAGCTCCAACATAGGTACACGCCGACCGCAATCCGCCCAGGATATCCCGCACCGTCTCCGCCACCGGACCCCGATAAGGTACGATGACGGTCTTGCCTTCCGAAGCCCGATACTCGGCCACTCCACCGCTGTACTTCTCCATCGCGGTTTTCGAACTCATCCCGTAGAACAACACGTAACGCTGTCCGTCCCGTTCCACGACTTCCCCGCCGCCCTCGTCGTGCCCGGCCAGCATGCCGCCCAGCATCACGAAATCCGCACCCGCGCCAAAGGCTTTGGCGACATCGCCCGCGCAGGTGCAGCCCCCGTCCGAGATGATATGCCCGGACAAGCCATGCGCGGCGTCGGCGCATTCGATGATCGCCGACAACTGCGGGTAACCGACCCCGGTTTTGACTCGGGTGGTGCAGACCGACCCCGGCCCGATGCCCACCTTGACGATATCGGCGCCCGACAGGAGCAATTGTTCCACCATCTCCCCCGTCACCACATTACCCGCGATGATGATCCGATCCGGGTGGCGCTCGCGGACTTGGCTGACGCAGGCCGCGAAATGCTCCGAATAACCGTTGGCCACATCCAGACAGATGAAGGACAACGCCGGATGACGCTCCAGAATCCGCTCCAGTTTCTCCAAGTCGCGGTCGAGAATGCCCGCGCTGACCGCCACGTGCGCCAGCCCGTCCTCACGCCCCTCGGCGCGCAAGCTGGCAGCGAACCCCTCCCATTCCTCCAGAGAGTAATGCTTGTGGACCGCCGTGAGCAGCCCGTGCCGCGCCAGCGCCGAGGCGAGCGCGAAGGTGCCCACGGTATCCATGTTGGCGGCCATGACCGGAACCCCCGTCCAGGTTCGCCCGCTGTGCCGAAACGCGAAGGTCCGCTCCAACTCCACCTGCGCGCGGCTGCCCAGCGTCGAGCGCTTGGGACGGATGAGAACATCCTTGAAACCCAGCTTCAGGTCGGCTTCGATACGCATGGCCTTTTCCCGTTAGACCCGCCCGTATAATTCCAACAGGTGTCGGTAACGGCCGGCGATCTGCGGTTCGACCTGCTCCCAGCGGAATCGCCAACGCCAGTTGCCTTCGGGGACGCCGGGTCGGTTCATCCGATCCTCACCGCCCAGCCCCAACAGATCTTGCATCGGCAACACCGCTAGCCGCGCCACCGAGGCCAAGGCCGCCCTGACCAACAATTCCGGCATCTGTTCTGGTCCCCCACCCAAATAATCAAAAAGATGCGCGCGGGTTCCTTCGTCCAGTTCCTCGAACCAACCCATCGTGGTGTTGTTGTCGTGCGTGCCGGTGTAGATCACCGCGTTGGGGATATGCTGATGGGGTAGATAAGGATTGTCGGCCCCACCGCCGAACGCGAAGTGCAGCACCTTCATCCCCGGCAGGCTGTGCGCATCACGCAACGCATCCACCTCGGGCGTGATGATGCCGAGATCCTCGGCCACCAGCGGCAGGCCACCGAACTCCTCCCGCAATGCTCGAAACAGTTCGTCGCCGGGAGCCGTTTGCCAGCGGCCGTGGATGGCGGTTTCGGCCTCAGCCGGGATTTCCCAATACGCTTCCAGTCCGCGAAAATGATCGATCCGCAGCAGATCGAACTGGGTCAACTGGGTGCGGATTCGCTCCTTCCACCACTGAAATCCATCATCGCGCATCCGTTCCCAGGCATAGTGCGGATTCCCCCAGAGCTGGCCGGTGGCGGAAAAATAATCGGGCGGAACCCCGGCCACCACCTTGCGCCGACCTTCGCGGTCCAGGAGGAACTCATCGCGACGCGCCCAGACATCGGCGCTGTCGTAACCGACGAACAACGGGATGTCCCCGAACATCAGAATGCCCTGCTCGTTGGCGTGTTGTTTGAGCGCCGTCCATTGCCGGTAAAACAGAAACTGTTCGAACTTGTACCGCGCGATGGCCTCGGCGTACCGCACGCGCGCGGCGGCCAGGGCTTCGGGTTGGCGGTCCCGCAACTCCCGGGGCCAGTCGAACCAGGCTTGCTGTTCGAGAGCCGCCCGAATGCCTTGGTAAAGCGCGAAGTCGTCCAGCCAGTATCCATGATGACGCTGGAATACCGCATACGCATCCCGCTCGCCGCCGCCGTGCTCCAGAAACCCCTCCTGTGCTTCGCGCAAGCGCCGCTGGCGGTAACTCCACCCGTCCTCCCTGGCGCGCGGTCCTCCGTCCGGGCGCAACCAGCCCTCTTCCATCAGGGGATCGAGCGCGATCAGGCGCGGATTGCCGGCGTGGACCGACTGCGCCGAGTACGGTGACAGGTCGTCGTGGGGAGGCCCCAGCGGCAGCGTCTGCCAGACCGTGAACCCGCAGGCCGCCATGAATTCCACGAATCGATAGGCATCCGGACCCAGATCGCCGTTGCCGAAACGGCCGGGCAACGAAGTAGGATGCAACAATAGTCCCGCGCGCCGCCGGTCGAGTGGCGAACCCGTACTCATGAATAATCGCTCCTGAATGATGGAAATGGAGGGGTGGTAAGTTTGAAGGGGCGTCCACCGGATCTCAGCGAATGCGTGGCAGTTCCTGACCGAGCATCTCGCGCGTGATCAGGACCACGCCCTGTTCGGTTCGATAAAAACGCCGAGCGTCTTCCTCGGGATTTTCCCCGACCACCGTGCCGGGCGGGACGATGCATGCCCGGTCGATGATCACCTTGCGAAGCTGGCAGTAGCGACCGATGTCGACTTCCGGCAACACCACCGCGTCGCGCAACTGGACGAAGGAATGTACTTGTACTTCGGGAAACAGCAACGAATGGTTCACGTAACCACCGGAAATGATACAACCGTCCGCCACGATCGAATCCACCGCCATGCCGCGGCGTCCTTCGTCGTTGAAAACAAACTTGGCAGGCGGTAGTTGTTCCTGATAAGTCCAGATCGGCCAGTGGGAATCATACAGATTCAGTTCCGGGTCCACGCTGACCAACTCCATATTGGCTTCCCAGAACGCGTCCACGGTACCCACATCGCGCCAGTAGCTGCGCTCCTTGGTTTGCACGTCGCGAAACGGGTAGGCGATTACGCGATAGCGGCCAATCGCCTCCGGCAAGATGTCTCGGGCGAAATCGTGAGCGGAATCCGGACGCTCGGCATCCTCGATCAGACGCTGGTACAGAAAGGCGGTATTGAAGACGTAGATGCCCATCGAGACCAGCGTGACGTGCTCCCGCCCGGGCAATGCCTCCGGATCTCGCGGTTTTTCCACGAATTTGATGATCTCGTTGTGTTCGTTCACGGTCAATACCCCGAACTCGTGAGCTCGTTCCCGAGGCACTTCAATGCTACCGACCGTGATATCAGCCCGGCTCTCCGAGTGGAGCGCCAGCATCGGACCATAGTCCATTTTGTAGATGTGATCGCCCGCCAGCACCAGGACGTACTCGGGCGCGTGGCTGCGGAAGATGTCCAGATTCTGGTAGACCGCGTCCGCGGTGCCCTTGTACCAGGAGGCTTCGTCGATCCGTTGCTGCGCGGGCAACAGCTCCACGAACTCGCCAAATTCGCCGCGTAGGAATCCCCAACCGAGTTGGAGGTGCCGTATCAGCGAATGGGCTTTGTACTGGGTAAGCACACAGACTCGTCGGATGCCCGAGTTGATGCAATTGGACAGGGGGAAATCGATGATCCGATACTTGCCGCCGAAGGGCGTCGCCGGTTTCGCGCGCCACAAGGTCAGTTGTTTGAGTCGGCTGCCCCGTCCTCCCGCCAAGATGATCGCCAATGTTTCCCGAGTCAAACGACTGACGAAACGTGAGGTGATTGCGGTGCTCATGCGTTCGGTATCTCTCTCTGCTATGATTTTCAAACTTCCGTACGAGCATCCAAACAGCGTGGCGGTGGCGAACCTTCGAGGTCGCGGCGCCCGCTCCTTAAAATATAGTAGGTTCCGAATGCCGTTTTCTGCCAATTGCCTTAGCGCCACAATCAGGGTCGTCGAAGGGCGAACTGGCGACCGGGATCATCGACCTGTTCAATGACCCACCCTGATCGCGAAGATCGTACTCAGATTCCCGCCCACCTCGCTGGCGCTGCGCTCGTCAGCGATGCGGACCTGTTGCGCGCGGGATGTCATCCAGACCCGGGCGCGGTGTTGGGTCGTCATGTTTGTGGCGAGCGGCTCCACATCCGGGTATTTATGCCAGGAGCCCAGCAAGTCAGACTTGCGGAGATAGGCCACCCTCTACGACGGCTGGCGGATACCGATCTGTTTGAATGGACGGGAACCGGGGAAAATTTGCCGCCCCACTATCGGTTAGTTTGGATTGATCCCGACGGTCGCGAACATATCGATTACGATCCTTATGATTTTGGCCCACAGTTGAGTTTGTATGACCTGCACCTGTTTAACGAGGGGCGGCACTTGCATGCCTACCGGGTGCTGGGCGCGCATCCGCGCCTGATTGATGGCATTGAGGGAGCCTTGTTCGCGGTGTGGGCGCCGAATGCCGTCCGGGTTAGCATCGTGGGCGATTTCAATCAATGGAATGGTCTGCGTCATCCGCTGCGTCGCCGCGGCGTGGTTTGGGAACTGTTCGTGCCGGGAGCGGCCGCTGGTATGAGTTACCGGTTTGAAATTCTTACCAGGGACACGAGCGAGCGCCTGCTTAAGATCGATCCTTACGGGCAATGCTTCGAACAACGGCCGGCCACCGCCTCGATCGTGGTCGATCATACCGCGTATGCTTGGGGTGATGCCGCATGGATGATGCGCCGACGCCGGCAGGATTGGTCGCAGGCGCCGCTTTCTGTTTATGAAGTGCATCTGGGTTCTTGGCAGCGTCGCAGCTTGGATGGTTGTCTGAGTTATGAGGAGCTGGCGCGCCGGTTGGTGGCTTATGTGGTTTCGTTGGGATTTACGCATATTGAGTTGATGCCGGTTACCGAACACCCGCTGGATGCCTCTTGGGGTTATCAGACGACGGGTTATTTTGCCCCGACCCGTCGGCATGGCGTCTTGGCTGATTTTCGCTGTTTTGTGGATTTCTGCCATCAGGCCGGTGTTGGAGTCATTCTTGACTGGGTTCCCGGCCATTTTCCCAAGGACGCCCATGCCTTGGCGCGGTTTGACGGGACTCATCTTTATGAATACGAAGACCCGGCCCGCGGCGAGCATCGCAGTTGGGGTACATTGGTTTTTAACTATAACCGTAATCAGGTCAAAAATTTTCTTTTGGCGAGCGCCTGCTTTTGGTTGGAGGAGTGCCATTTGGATGGGCTGCGCGTGGATGCGGTCGCTTCCATGCTATATCTGGATTATGCTCGTGAGTCGGGAGATTGGGCGCCAAATCTGTTCGGTGGGAATGAAAACCTGGAAGCTATCGCATTTCTGCGTGAATTGAATGAGGTGATTCACCGTCGTTATCCGGGCGTGCTGATGATTGCCGAGGAGTCCACGGCTTGGCCGTTGGTGACCCGGCCTTCGTGGATGGGTGGATTGGGTTTTGGGATGAAATGGAATATGGGTTGGATGCATGATACCTTGGACTATTTTGGGCTCGATCCAGCGTTGCGACGCCAACACCATGAATTACTAACTTTCAGCCTGTTATATGCGTTTAATGAAAACTTTATGCTGTCTTTGTCGCATGATGAAGTCGTTCACGGCAAGGGTTCTATTTTATCCAGAATGCCGGGAGATCGCAGTCAGCGTTTTGCGAATATTCGGTTGCTTTATGTTTATATGTGGACTTATCCGGGGAAGAAGTTTTTGTTTATGGGCAATGAATTTGCTCAAGAGCGGGAATGGGACCACTCCACCGCGCTGGATTGGGAACTGTTGGGTTGGATGGAACATCGTGGCGTTCAGGCATTGATTCGCGATCTCAATGTCTGTTATCGAAATCTGGTCAGCTTGCACGGTCAGGAATTTGTCCAGGAAGGGTTTGAGTGGCTCGACCATCATGATGCCGCTCGTTCAGTGGTGGTTTATTTGCGCCATGCGGGTATCGATTGCCGTCCTGCCGTGGTCGTGCTTAATTTCACGGCGGTGAGGCGCTCTGGTTATCGGGTTGGGGTGCCGTTGCCGGGTCTTTACCAAGAGGTCTTGAATTCCGATGCCCGATGTTATGGAGGTGGTGGTGCGACGAATGAAGAGATTCGCGCGGCGTCTATCTTGCATATGGGTCAGCCTTATTCGTTGGTTATGGATCTAGCTCCGTTGACAGGTATCGTATTAGTTCCCATGGGGTGCGCGGGCAAGCGATCAATATGAGAGTGTGCTATCTTTTACTCTGAGGTGTATTGATTGATGAAATTACAACAACTGCGCTACTTGATTGCAATTGTTCGTAATCATTTAAATATCTCTGCTGCCGCCGAGAGTTTATATACCTCTCAGCCGGGTATCAGCAAGCAGTTGCGACTTCTTGAGGAGGAATTGGGGGTTGAGTTATTTAGCCGGAATGGCAAGCATTTGACTGAAATAACGCCGATTGGTCGGCAAATCATTACCCGTGCGGAAATGATTTTACGTGAGGTTAATAATATTCAGATTTTGGCTGAGGAGTATCGTGATGATCGGCGTGGTAGTCTGTCGATTGCGACGACGCATACTCAGGCGCGTTATGCCTTGCCGCCAGTGATTAAAATTTTTCGTGAGCGTTATCCGGCGGTTACTTTACAAATACATCAAGGTTCCCCGGCCCAGATTGCTGAGTTGGTGCGGTCGGGTGAAGTGGATTTTGCGATTGCTACCGAGTCCTTGGAGTTGTTTGAGGATTTGGTCATGATGCCTTGCTATGTCTGGGAGCGATGCGTGTTGGTGCCGCGCGATCATCCATTGGTGTCTGTGGAGTGCCTCACGCTTTCTGATATAGTCCGGTATCCTTTGGTGTCGTATGTTTTTAGTTTTACTGGACGGTCCCAGTTGGATGAGACTTTTTGTAACGCGCAGTTGAAGCCGACAGTCGTCTTTACCGCGACGGATGCCGATATCATTAAAACTTATGTTCGTTTAGGGATGGGTGTGGGGATCGTGGCGCGCATGGCTTATGATCCCCAGCAAGATCAGGATTTAGTTCGATTGGATGCGGGTCATTTATTTTCGGCGAATATTACAAAGATTGGTTTTAGGCGGGGGATGTTTCTTCGTTGTTATATGTATGATTTTATGGAGTTATTTGCTCCGCATTTAACCATTGAGCGGGTTCGTAGGGTTGAGAGCATGCAGCCGTCAGAGGATATTGTTGCTTTATTTATAGATGATGATTTGCCGGTTTGGTGATTTTAGAAAAGATGATGATATAAAAAGGAGATGGATATGCAAGTTCCATCATCGGTCGCGCTGCGAGGTGTGCTACTAGCCTGTTTTGAAGGGCTGCTGGCCCAGTTGGATTCCTTTTGTACCGCCGTCCGCCAGAACTCGGATTTGCCGGTCTGGGTCTCGCGCACCGAGACCGAATTGACCGATAACCTCGACATGCGTTTCAAGGCAATTCAGATCTACCGAGCCTTGTGGTATGAAGACAGCCAGGATGGTCGGGAAACCCTCACCTGCCCCGGTATCGTCGGCGCCAGCCCGGCAACGCTCGATGCCGCGCGGACCTGCAACATCGCCAAGGATGAGTTTAAATCGGCCGTCCTGGCGCTAAAAGCGCTCAACCGCGCCGAGACCCACGCCGCGATGGCCGATCTCCACCGACGTTGGGAATCAGTGGCGGTGGCGATGCGGCGCATGGGAGCCGCGCGGCTGAATCTAAAGCAAGCGTACCGGCATATTCCCGTACTCGAACGGCGTCCTATCAAGATCGGTTTTACCTGGTCCAAGCAGGGACGCGTCATTCAGCGCACCAGCGTGGCCGCTGCCCGGCGTTTGCTGGAGCAGCGGGTCGAAACCTCGCAGACTCGGTTGGAACTCCAACGCCTGGCGGAAATCCGCGAGATGGAAATGCTGGCGCGCGTGCGTAGTGTTTGCCCGCATTTGCGCGCCAATCTGGTGTTTCCCGCCGAGGATGGCTCTTCCGTGGTTTGCCGCCGGCTCATGCAGGCCCCTCTCCCGATTTTGGTGCCGTTGCGGCGCGGCGAACGCTTGCCAGAATTCGTGGCGGTTTCGCCGGATCCGCCGACCACCCCCCGACTTCGCCGCGCCGATATTCGGATTGAGGATGAGCCGTTTTTGCCTTCGGTGCGCATCCATCGTTATCGTGATCCTTATCGTTGGAAAACGGCTTGAGAAGATGATATAAGAAGGGGTTACTTGTGCGCCAACCGGGCGCTTTCCGCAAAATGTCTTAAACTCTGTGGGAGCCGGCGCGGCGGCCGTCCAGTCACGGCCGCCGGCGCCTACCCACCCGAATTCGTCAGGAGACCTCATCTTATGTCGTCACGTGCCCGCGTGTGGCCAGGCAAACCTTATCCGCTCGGCGCCAACTGGGATGGCAAGGGCGTCAACTTCGCGCTCTTCTCCGCTCATGCCGAAAAGGTCGAACTCTGCCTGTTCGATTCGTCGGGCCAGCGTGAGATCGAACGGTTGATCGTGCCCGAAAACACCGATCAGATCTGGCACGGCTACGTGCCGGGCTTGTGGCCGGGCACGCTGTATGGCTATCGTGTTTCCGGACCTTACGAGCCGCAGATCGGCCACCGCTTCAATCATCACAAACTATTGCTCGACCCTTACGCCAAGCAGTTCTACGGCGCCCTGAACCTGCATGACGAACACTGCGGCTACCAGGTCGGCCATCGAAGCGCCGATCTATCCTTCGATACCCGCGACAACGCTCGCGAAATGCTCAAGTGCGTGGTGGTGGACACCCATTTCAACTGGGAAGGCGACCACCCTCCAGAAACACCCTGGACGCGGACTCTCATCTATGAAACCCATGTCCGAGGCTTCACCATTCGCCATGAAGGCGTGCCACATCACCTGCGCGGCACATTCGCCGGCCTCGCCCACCCCGAAATCATCAAGCACCTGCAATCGCTCGGCATTACCGCCGTGGAGCTGATGCCGGTGCATGCCTTCGTGGACGACCGGTTTCTGCTCGATCGCGGCTTGCGCAACTACTGGGGCTACAGCACGCTGAGCTTTTTCGCGCCGGAACCGCGTTACCTCAGCGGCGGCGACTTGGCCGAGTTCAAGACCATGGTCAAACGCCTGCACGACGCCGGCATCGAGGTGCTGCTCGACGTGGTCTACAACCACACCGCCGAAGGCGATCAGATGGGACCGACCCTCAGTTTTCGCGGAATCGACAACGCTTCCTATTACCGGCTCCGCCCTGACGACCGCCGCTACTACATCAACGATACCGGTTGTGGCAACACCCTGAATCTGACCCATCCCCGGGTGCTGCAGATGGTGATGGACAGCCTGCGCTACTGGGTCGATGAAATCCACGTAGACGGGTTTCGCTTCGATCTGGCGGTCACGCTCGGGCGCGAGGAATATGGCTATGATCGCCGGGGCGGGTTCTTCGATGCGATTCGCCAGGACCCTGCCCTGTCCAAGGTCAAGATCATCGCCGAGCCTTGGGACATCGGCCCAGGCGGTTACCAACTCGGCGGCTTTCCCCCCGGCACCACGGAATGGAACGATCGCTTTCGCGATACCGTGCGCGGGTTCTGGCGGGGCGACGATGGTATGTTGTCCAAGCTGGCCTCCAATCTACTGGCCTCCAGCGACCTGTTCGAACACGACGGCCGGCGACCGTGGGCTTCGGTCAACTACATCGCCAGCCACGACGGCTTCACCCTCGCCGACTTGGTCGGCTATAACGAGCGGCACAATGAGGCCAATCAGGAGAACAACCGCGACGGTCACCCCTCCAATTTCAGCAACAACTACGGGGTCGAGGGTCCGACCGACGACCCGGGCATCCAGCAAATCCGCCTGCGCCAGCGCCGCAATATGCTGGCCACCGTGCTGTTGGCCCAAGGTACGCCCATGCTCCTGGCGGGCGATGAATTCGGCCGCAGCCAAGGCGGCAACAACAATGCCTACTGTCAGGACAACGAAGTCAACTGGGTGAACTGGGAAGATATCCCGGCCCAAGAACAGGAATTTCTGGACTTCGTCCGCCGCCTGATCAACCTGCGCCGCGAACATCCGGTCCTGCGCCGCCCTCAGTTTCTACACGGGCTCCAGACGTCCAAGACCACCGATTTGCGGGATATCCTCTGGGTCAGCCCCGGCGGCGGCGCCATGAGCGATTACCACTGGCACGAACCCAAGGCCCGCTGCTTTGGGATGCTGATGGCAGGCGACGCCGGCGAGTATTTCACTCCGGACGGCTACCCGGAAACCGACGATACCCTGTTGATCATCTTCAATGCCGGTCCCACCGCTATTCCGTTCCGCGTGCCCACAGTGCGCGGCGTCGATCATTGGCGCTGTCTGCTCGATACCGCGCAACCGCAACGGACCGCGGGCGAGTTTTTACTAGGGGCCGGAGAGGATTTTCAGATGGAAGCCCAAGCCATCACCGTCTTCACCCTGGTGAAGGCCAATCCGGATTGAGCCCCCCTCCCCGCCTGGCCCTCTCTCTATCAAGGATAGAGAGAGGGTTGCACGGTCCTGAGGTGGGTAACCCGCTTATCCCTCCCTCCAACGCCTCTCAATCACCCCAGTCTTCTTCATCCTGGACATCGTTGCTTTCAGGATACAGCAGCAACACCCGCTCGGGCGCGCACTCGGCCAGCTTTTGGGCGATATCGCGCGAGGTCAGGACAAAATCGAATTCATGGCGATCACCGCGGGCGATGGCCATGCGGCCCATCGCCAAGGCTTTGCGCTGCGCGGGCGTGACTCGAACCGAGCGGAGGACGCGACCTTCGGGAAAATGGTAAAGGATTTCGGCATCCGGTTCGTTCAGGCGGTGTGCGTCAAGCAACTGCCGGGCGCGCGCCTGCTGTTCCCGACGCCGTTTCTCCGCCTCGCGCTCCTCATTCAACCGCCGGTCCCGCTCGCGCTTGCGGGCGGCATCGGCCGCGGCCTGCTGGCGAACTTCGGCCTGGCGCGCCACGTCCTCGGCGGCCGCAGCCTGACCCTTCTTACGTTGGTAACCCTGCTTGCGGGTATCAGCCTCCAGTTGTTTGGCCCGCTCCGTCGAGACCAACCCCGCCTTCATGAGTTCATCGCGCAACGACATCGCCGTTTCCTCCACACTGGCGCTTCAATACAAGATCCGGGTTCGGATCGTTCCGGGAATCGCTTCCAACCGTTTCTTCAACGGCAAGGTCTCAGCGCGCTCGTGGCTGTCCACGTCGATCACCACATAACCGATGAGAGGATTGGTTTGCAGATACTGGCCGGCGATGTTGATGTGCTGCTCGGAGAAAATCGCGTTGATTCGCGACAACACCCCCGGCTGGTTATGATGGATGTGCAGCAACCGATGTTTGCCGGGATGTTCGGGCAACGCCACTTCCGGGAAGTTGACCGAACTGACCGTGGAGCCGTTGTTGCTGTACTTGATCAGCTTGCCGGCCACTTCGAGACCGATGTTCTGCTGCGCTTCCTCGGTGCTGCCCCCGACGTGGGGCGTCAACAACACGTTATCGAAGCGGCGCAACGGCGAGATAAATTCCTCGTCGTTGGCTTTGGGTTCCTCCGGAAACACGTCGATGGCGGCGCCAGCCAGATGTTGCGCGTCCAGCGCCTCCATCAGGGCGTCGATATCCACCACCGTACCGCGCGCGGCGTTGATCAACCGGCTGCCCGGTTTCATCCGCGCCAATTGGGGAGCGCCGATCATGCGCCAGGTTTGCGGGGTTTCCGGGACGTGCAGGGTCACCACGTCCGCAATGTCCAGCAATGCCTCCAGCGACGGCAACGCTTGGGCGTTACCCAACATCAGCTTGGTTTCGATGTCGTAATACACCACCCGCATCCCCAATGCCTCGGCCAACAGGCCGACCTGGGTGCCGATGTGGCCGTAGCCGACGATGCCGAGGCATTTACCGCGCGCCTCGTGGGAGTCCGTGGCGGTCTTGACCCAACCGCCGCGATGGGCCACGGCGCTACGCTGGGGAATACCGCGCAGCAAGAAAATGATTTCCGCCAGCACCAATTCCGCCACGCTGCGGGTATTGGAAAATGGGGCGTTGAACACCGGAACGCCGTGCTCCTGAGCGGCGGCGAGATCGACCTGATTGGTGCCGATGCAGAAGCAGCCGACCCCGATCAGACGCGGGGCGTCCTCGAATACCCGGGCGGTCAATTGCGTGGCGGAGCGGATGCCGATGAAGCTGGCGTCGCTGATGGCGTCTAGCAGTTGCGGCTCGGGCAGGGATTTCTGCTGGTATTCGATGTGGGTGTAACCGTCCGCCCGGAAGGCGTCCACGGCGCTAGCGTGAAGACCTTCCAGCAGCAGGATTTTGATTTTACTCTTGTCGAGTGAGGTCTGGCTCATGGGGCGCGAGTTGGGCTGGTGTGAGAATGCGTTTAGACTGGGTTCTATTGATTGCGGCTGATAACCTTAACCTTTTCTTTCAGGAGCGACAACCGCCGATGACCACATCCGCCCCTTCCCAAGAGGCCGCCGCCCTGCTCGACGGCCTCCGCGCCTTTATCGAACCCGCCCACATCCGCGTCGATGCGGAAAGTCGTTTGAATTACGGTCGCGACTGGACCCGGCTGTATGCGCCCAATCCATTGGCGGTGGTGCTGCCGGGCACGGTCGAGCAGGTGCAACAACTGGTGCGCTACGCCAACGAACACCGCCTGGCGCTGGTGCCATCGGGCGGGCGCACCGGTTTGAGCGGCGCGGCAGTGGCCTGTCGGGGCGAGATCGTGGTTTCGCTGGACCGCCTGAACCGGATTCTGGATTTCGACCCGGTGGATCGCAGCGTCACCTGCCAGGCCGGCGTGGTGACCGAAGCGCTCCAGAACTTCGCGCTCGATCATGACTTGTATTATCCGGTGGATTTCGCCGCGCGCGGTTCCAGCCAGATCGGCGGCAACATCGCCACCAACGCCGGCGGCATCAAGGTGATCCGCTACGGCCTGACTCGCGACTGGGTGACCGGGTTGAAAGTCGTGACCGGACGCGGCGACCTACTCGAACTTAATCGGGGACTGATCAAGAACGCCAGCGGCTATGACTTGCGGCATTTATTCATCGGCAGCGAGGGTACGCTGGGCATCATCGTGGAGGCGACTCTACGTCTGACCCAGCCCTTGCGGGAGCCGAGCGTCATGGTGCTTGGCGTGTCGGACTTGGATGGAATCATGGCGATTTACGGAGCGTTCCACGGCCCACTGAAATTGAGCGCCTTCGAGTTTTTCTCAGAGCTGGCGTTGCGCCATGTGTTGAAAAAGGGTCTCCACCGCCCCTTCGAGACCGAGACGCCCTATTACGTGCTGATCGAATTCGAGAATCCGGAGCAGGCGCAAACCGATGCGGCGCTGGCGTTGTTCGAGCAGTGCGCCGAGCAGGGCTGGCTGGCCGACGGCGTCATCAGCCAGAGCGAGGCGCAGGCCAAGGAACTATGGCGGTTGCGCGAGGACATCAGCGAATCGATTTCCGAGCACCAGCCCTACAAGAACGATGTCTCGGTACGGATTTCGCGCGTGCCGGCGTTGTTGGCGGAGATGGACGAACTGCTGGCGCGGGAATATCCGGATTTCGAAGTGCTATGGTACGGGCACATCGGCGACGGCAACCTGCATATCAACATCCTCAAACCGGCGAACTTGGAACCGGCGACTTTCGCGCGACAATGCGGGGCAGTGAGCGAACAATTGTTCGCGATCCTGCGCCGCCACGGCGGCAGCATTTCCGCCGAGCACGGCGTGGGCCTGACCAAAAAGCCGTACTTGCACTACACCCGCGACGAGATCGAGATCGGCTATCTCCGGGCGATCAAGCAAGCGTTCGACCCCAACGGGATCATGAATCCGGGCAAGATTTTCGACGGATCGACCCGTGTTCCCACCTCACCCTCAAAGACCCTATGAACCGCCTCTACCTCATCGGCGCCGGCCCCGGCGGGCTGGAACACCTCAGTCCCGCCGCCCATACGGCGCTGGAATCCTGCACCGACCTGGCCGGCCACGGCCTGTATCTCAACCTGCTCGGTCATCTGACCGACGGCAAGACCCGTCACAAAACGCCGATGGGCGAAGAAATCGCCCGCGCCACGCTGGCCCTCGACCTGGCCGCCAGCGGCCGGACCACCGCGCTGGTGTCCAGCGGCGACGCCGGCATCTACGGCATGGCGACGTTGGTGTTCGAATTGCTGGCGCGCAAGCCGAAATCGGAATGGGCGACGGTCGACATCGAAGTCATCCCCGGTATTTCCGCGATGCAAGCGGCGGCGGCCCGGGTCGGCGCGCCGCTGGCCCACGACTTCTGCGTGATCTCCCTCTCCGACCTGCTGACGCCCTGGGAACTGATCGCCAAGCGCATCGACCTGGCCGGTCAGGGCGATTTCGCGGTGGCGTTCTACAACGCGGTGTCCAACAAACGCTCCTGGCAACTGCTGGAGGCCCAGCAGACCCTGTTGCGCTACCGCCAGCCCGAAACTCCCGTCATCGTCGCCTTCAACGTCACCCGCAAGGGCGAGCAGATCACCGTCACCACCTTGGGCGAACTGGACCCGGAACCGCTGAACATGCTGTCGCTGGTGATGGTCGGCAACAGCGAAACCCGGCGGGTGGGCAAGTGGGTCTACACCCCGCGCGGCTATCACACCAAGCCGGAGTTGGCGGATACCGATCAGTAAAGAAACACCTCCCGGCGCACTTCCTCGAACCCCGCCCGCTCTTGCGCCCATTCGGCGACCAAATCGGCCAGATCGGCGTCCGCCTCCAACGCCAAGCGCAGCCGGTCATCTCCCGCCAACAAGTCGATGGCGGGAATGTCGGCCACGAATTCGTAAGGCTTCGCCCGCCAGGCAAAAGCCTCCGGGGCGACGCGCTTGACGCTTTGCAGGAAAGCGACGCCGGTCGCGTAGGAATCGAAACGCCGGCGGTCGGTGACATGAATCTGTACGCCGCCGCAGGTGCCGCTGGCGTGCTTTTGAAACTTGGGCCGGAAGTACAGCGGACGAAACCGGCATCCGGGGAGAGGGTTCCGGGACAGGTCGGCGGCCAGGGCTTCGGGATCGACGCCCGGCGCCCCGGCAATTTCAAAGGGCCGGCAAGTCCCCCGCCCCTCCGACAGTTCGGTCGCTTCCACCAGGCACATACCTGGATAAACCAGCGCGGTATCGAGCGTGGGCATGTTGGGCGACGGATAGACCCAAGGCAGCCCGGTGTCCTCGAAAACCATCTCACGCCGCCAACCGCGCAGGGGCAGCACGTCCAACTCGCATTCGATCCCCCGATAACGCTGGACGTAGCGAGCGATCTCGCCGGGCGTCAAACCGTGCCGGTTGGGCGCCGGATGCAAACCCACGAAGGACTCGAAGCCCGGTTTGATTAGATTGCCCTCGGTGGTCAGCCCGTCGAGAGGATTGGGACGGTCGCACACCAGCACCCGCACGCCGACCTTGCCCGCCGCTTCCATGCACAGCGTCATGGTCCAGACGAAGGTGTAATAACGCGCGCCCACGTCTTGCAGGTCGATCACCAGCGCATC
>DAIRDI010000036.1:0-16329 GCA_036796235.1 Candidatus Competibacteraceae bacterium
CGCCGACGTTGACGGGGCGTTCGATCATGCGTCCGCCGGCCCGAAAAGCCAGACGCACTTCCTCCTGCGCCTCGATCTGCCCGGTGAGCGTCACGGTTTCGCCGCTTTCCCGGGTTTCGATGGTCATGACGCGCACCGGGCGAACGGGCTCGGGTTCGAGTTCCTCGGCGGGCCGGCAGGCGGCGAGCAGGACCAGGATCATGAAAGCGCCCAGCTTGGCCGCTCGTCCGAAAATGGCTGGTTCATTCATGGCTGGTTTATTCAATGGAGGAATCCTCAATCGGGACTTTAAACGCGGGGAATGCTAGCCTAAATTGCAGTCATTTCCCACCGCGCTTTTCAGAACCGCCGGCGTCCATCAAACGCAACAGACCATCGGGCGCTTGCCGAATTGGCGATGAGCCAAAGACGACCATGCGACCATGAATGGGAAGCCGGATCATTTAAAAAAACGAGGATCGAAGCCATGGCCTTAAAGGTCGTCAAGCTAGTTAAAATTATGGCGCTGTTGTTCGCGGCGAGTCTGGCGACTTTCCTGGCGGTGCGCGCCTACGATGCCTTTCGCGGCGATCCGCTCCAGCCCTGGCATCTCCATGTCCCGAAAGAGCTGACGACGAAGGAGTTGGCGAAGGCGGATTGGGCGACGTACCTGGCGAACGAAAACGCGATCATGGAGGAGATGCGGACCGAGGTTACCCAGAAGCTGGGTCTCGAGGAACGGATCCCATCCAACCGGTACTTTGCTGGTAGTCCGGTGTATCCGGGAAACTTCGCCACCGACTGGAACCGTTCCTATATCCTGGAACCCGACGGCGCTCCAGTCGGCGCCGTCGTGCTCCTGCACGGCCTCACCGATTCGCCCTACAGCCTGCGGCACATCGCCCGCCGCTATCGAGAGCACGGCTATGTAGCGGTCGCGATCCGCTTGCCGGGCCACGGCACGGCGCCAGCCGGTTTGACCGATGTGTATTGGGAGAACTGGTCGGAAGCGACCCGGTTGGCGGTCCGGGAGGCCCGGCGCCGCACGGGGCCGGAGTCGCCGTTGCATCTGGTCGGGTTTTCCAACGGCGGCGCGCTAGCCATGAAATACACGCTCGACGCCATGGCGAATCCGGATCTGGCCCGGCCGGATCGCGTGGTGTTGATTTCGCCGATGATCGGGATCACCGAGATGGCACGGTTCGCCGGGGTGGCCGGCTGGCCGGCGGTGTTTCCGGCGTTTGCCAGGGCGGGCTGGCTCAACGTCATGCCGGAGTTCAATCCCTTCAAATACAACTCTTTCCCGATCAACGGCGCGCGCCAGTCGTCGCTGCTGACCCGCTCCCTGCAACCGCAGATCGCGCTCTACGCGCGGGAGGGCCGGCTGCATGAGCTACCGCCGATTCTGACCTTTCAGTCCGTGGTGGACTTTACGGTGAGCACGCGAGCGGTCATTACCGCCTTGTACGCTCAGCTCCCAGACAACGGCAGCGAGCTGGTCCTGTTCGACCTGAACCGCAGCGCCACCTTCGGTCCCTTGATGCGCGCCAGCGCCGATAACGTCCTGTCCCGCATCCTGCCGGATCCGCCGCGGGGGTTCAAAACCACTCTCATCACCAACGCCGACCCCGGCACGCGAGAGGTCGTCGAGCGCGTCACCGAGGTCGGCGAGGTCGGCGAGCGCACCCGCGAGTTGGGCTTGTCCTATCCAATCGACGTATTCTCGCTCTCGCATGTCGCCGTGCCGTTTCCGCTCGATGATTCCCTGTATGGCATGTATCCCAATCCGCTCGATGAATATGGCGTCAGCCTGGGAGCGCTGGCCCCGCGGGGGGAGCGCGGGACGTTGATCGTCAGTCTGGACTCGCTGATTCGGATGTCGTCCAACCCGTTCTTTCCCTACATGCTGGAACGGATCGAGGAAGGCATCGGCAGCCGTCCTACCGGCAGGGCGGAGGATGCGGGAAATGCTGACCCTGCTTCAACCGTTCGAGAATGAGTGGAAATTTCAGGGCGCGGGTCGGCAGGCACAGGCGCCGACGGTTGTCGGGTAACATTTAGGCTCGCTGATGATCGCAAAAAAACTCTTGCCAACATCCCGAGATAGCGCGCAAAATGACGACATTTATTGCTGGCACAACATTTTTTGCAATTCTGACACAACGTTGTATCATTACACCCATGGCCGGCTGGTTCACCGCTTGCGGCGGTTGCCGCTTGGAGACGCCGTGAGGCGATGGAGGGTTACGGTTTAACCGACGCCGGCCTCGCGACTCGAAAACCCTGAAGTGCCATTGCAAGAATTCTTTGTGTCTACTGGAGAGTATATCGATGAAAGTGAAATTGTATCAATTCAGCCTGATCCTGGCTGCCTTAATGGTGCTGATCGCCGGTTTGCCCGCCCACGCGGCCAACAAATATGGCAGCATCTATGCCGTGGATCCCTTTGGCGTGATCGTCAGGGACCCCTTCGGCAACTGCATCCGCACCCCGCAGTGGACGCCTGAAAAAGACGTCGCGGAATGCGGCGCGGTCGTCGCGGTCGAGCCGCCCGCGCCGATCGTCGAATCCTTAACTTTGGGCGCCGAAGCCCTGTTCGCCTTCGACCGGTACGATCTCAAGCCCGAAGGTCGCGCGCGGCTGGACCAACTGGTCAACGATTTGCGTCGGGTTACCTCTGTGTCCTCGATCGCGATCGTCGGCCACACCGACAACAAAGGCACCCAGGAGTATAACTACCGCCTGGGCCAGCGCCGCGCCGACACCGTGGCTAACTACCTGACCGATCAAGGCGTGCCCAGCTCGCTGGTCACCACCGATAGCCGCAGCTTCCTCGAGCCGGTCGCGCCCAACACCTTCCCCGATGGCCGCGACAATCCGGAAGGCCGCGCGCTGAACCGCCGCGTGGTCATCACCGTCACCGCCATGGAGAAAGTCATCAGCCAATAATTGGCTGACGCGCTCCACAGTCGACCGCTCGCCGTCACTGGCGGGCGCGACTTGAAAACCGCATGACCCCGACGCCCCGGTCCACCGGGGCGTTTTCTTTGACGCCGCCATGGCGCCCCTCGCTATAATCCAAACGACTTCGCTCGCTTGGAGAATCCGCCGAATGCCGCAGACCGTCGCCACCTTGATCAACGCCCGCTGGATCGTCCCCGTCGAGCCGGAAGAACGGGTTCTGGAGCATCACGCCCTGGCGATTGAGGACGGCCGTATTCTAGCCATCCTGCCTCGGGACGAGGCGGCGACCCGTTTCGCTCCCGCAGCTTGCCTCAGCCTCGACCGGCACGTCCTGATTCCCGGGTTGATCAACGTCCATACCCACGCCAGCATGACCCTGCTGCGCGGCTTCGCCGACGATCTACCGCTGATGGATTGGCTGCGGGACTACATCTGGCCCGCCGAGGCCCACTGGGTGGGCCCCGACTTCGTGCGCGACGGCGCCCGACTGGCCATCGCCGAAATGCTGCGCGGCGGAACCACTTGTTTCAACGACATGTACTTCTTCCCGGAAGTCACCGCCGCCGTGGCGCGGGACTGCGGGATGCGCGCCTGTATCGGTCTGATCGCGTTGGATTTTCCGACCCCCTACGCCCAAACCCTGGACGAGTATCTGGATAAAGGGCTGGCGCTGCGCGAGCATCTGCGAACAGTCCCCCAAATCCATACTGCTTTCGCTCCCCATGCCCCCTACACGGTCTCGCCCACCGGGCTGGAGCGGATCGGTCGACTGGCGGCGGAACTGGAGATTCCAGTTCATATCCACATCCACGAAACCGCCGCCGAAGTCGCTGAATTTCAAGCCAGCCACGGCTGCCGGCCGCTGGAGCGACTGGAACAGGTAGGGCTACTGTCGTCGCGCCTGTTGGCGGTCCACATGACCCAACTCACCACTGGTGAAATCGACCGGCTGGCGCAAGCCGGCGTCCACGTCGCGCACTGCCCGGAGTCCAATCTCAAACTGGCCAGTGGTTTTTGCCCGGTCGCCCAGCTCGATGCCGCTGGCGTCAACGTGGCCCTCGGCACCGACGGCGCCGCCAGCAACAACGATCTCGATATGTTCGGCGAACTGCGCACCGCCGCCCTGCTGGGCAAGGCGGTGGCTGGCGACGCCGCCGCGCTACCAGCAGCCCAGGTGCTGCGCATGGCCACCCTCAACGGCGCCCGAGCGCTGGGACTGGGCGCCGAAACCGGCTCGCTGGAACCCGGCAAAGCCGCCGACCTGGTCGCCGTGGATCTAGGTCAGCCGGAAACCGAGCCGGTCTATCAACCGATTTCGCAACTGGTTTATGCCGCCGGCCGCCATCAGGTCACCGATGTCTGGGTTGCCGGCCGGCGCCTGCTCGCCGACCGCCGGTTGACGACCCTGGATCTGGACGACACCGTCCGGCGCGCGCGCGGCTGGCGGGAAAAAATTCACGCGGGGCGCCGGGCGTAAAATCCATCGTCCGTCGCTCCAACCCTTCGTGAATCTCCCCTATTCCCACCCGCCAGCAAGGTGAAAATCGCCCATGACGACCGCGAAGCTCAACGTGGATGAACAGGAACTCGCCAAATTCGAGGCGCTCGCCAGCCGCTGGTGGGACCCCGACAGCGAGTTCAAACCCCTGCACGACATCAACCCGCTGCGGCTGAACTACATTGAGGAGCGGGCCGGTGGGCTGGCCGGCCGGCGGGTGCTCGATGTCGGCTGCGGCGGCGGCATCCTCGCTGAAAGCATGGCCCTGCGCGGCGCTCAGGTCCTGGGCATCGACATGGGCGAGGCCCCGTTGGCGGTCGCGCAACTCCACCAACTGGAATCCGGCGCGGTGCTGGATTACCGGCGCATCACCGCCGAACAACTGGCCGAACGCGAAGCGGCCGGCTTCGAGGTGGTGACCTGCATGGAATTGCTGGAGCACGTTCCCGACCCGGCCTCCACGATCCGGGCTTGCGCCCGCCTGGTCAAACCCGGCGGCCACATTTTCTTCTCCACCATCAACCGCAATCCCCAAGCCTATCTGTTCGCTATCATCGGCGCGGAGTATGTCCTGCGGATGTTGCCCAAGGGCACCCACGACTATCGTAAATTCATCCGTCCATCGGAGTTGGATAGCTGGACCCGTGCCGCCGGACTGACCCTTCGCCACATCACCGGCATGCATCACAATCCACTGACCCAGCGCTACTGGCTGGGACCCGGGGTCGCGGTCAACTATATGGCGCACTGCCGGCCGGACGAACTGGCGTGAACCTTCCGCCCTTACCCTCGCCGACACCCGATTGCGTGCTGTTCGACCTGGATGGCACCCTGCTGGACACCGCGCCCGATCTGGCGGCGGCGCTGAACCGGCTGCGCCGCGAGCGCGGCATCCGCGAACCGCTGACCGCCGCGGCCGTTCGGCCGACGGTTTCCCACGGCTCGTCGGGGATGCTGAAGATCGGCTTCGGGCTGGAACCCGACGACCCACTGTACGCCGAACTCAACCAGCGGCTCCTGGAGCTCTATCGCGCGGCCATCGCCATCGATACCGCGCTGTTCCCCGGCATGAGCGAGGTGCTGCACCATCTGGAAGCTCGCGGCATTCAGTGGGGCGTCGTCACCAACAAGCCGGGTTGGCTGACCGAACCCTTGCTGGAGGCGCTCGAACTCCGGGCGCGGGCGGCCTGCGTGGTCAGCGGCGATACGCTCGCCAAGCGCAAACCAGACCCGGAGCCACTGCTGTACGCCTGCGCGGCGGTGGGCGCGACGCCCGAACGTTCGTTATACGTCGGTGACGCCGAGCGGGACGTGCGCGCGGGTAACCAAGCGGGACTGACCACGCTGGTGGCCCGATTCGGCTATCTCGGGGCCGAGGACCGGCCCGAGGATTGGGGCGCCAACGGCTTTTTGGATCAGCCGACCGACTTGCTGAACTGGCTGGGTGCGACGCGCTTCGCCGACCACCGCGGTTAGGAAGCCCGCGCCCCAGCCCAGCTTCCCTCCAGGCGATACCACCAACGACGCCACAGCGAGACCTGCTTCGGCGAGTCCCCCGACCGGACCCACAACACGGTAGTGTTGTCCTGAGTCGGGTGCTGGCGGGCCGCCACCGCCGCCAGCAGCCTCTGGCAAGGTCCCGCTTCGCCAGCAACATCACCGGCCAACACGGCGGCGATCTCGCGCTCGTCGAGCGTCAATATTCCATCGCTCGCCAGCAGGATTTGATCGCCGGGTTCGAGCGCGCAGGCTTGCCGCGACAGATCCACCAGATCCAGGTCGTCGCCGGTCAGAGCGCTGATCAATGCATTGCGGTCGGGATGACGGGCGGCGTCCGCGGCGGTCATCTGGCCGTTGCTGACCTGGTGAGCCAGGACGCTGCGGTACGCATGATCCTCGTTCAGGCGTCGTAGCCGTCCCCGCCGCCACTGCCACAACGGCGAGTCGCCCACGCTGATCCAGTACAGCCCCTCATCGGCCAGCACGACCGCCAAAAGCGTGCAACCCATCCCGCCCAAGTGCTGTGGATCGGTCGCCACCTCGCGCGCGATCCGGTCGTTGACGCGAATCAACGTTTGCTCGAGCCGCTCCGGAATGGTGTCGGCAACCACTTGGTCATAGGTTTCGATAAAACTCCGAACCGCCAGGTTACTGGCCTGAGCGCCCGCCTGCTCGCCTCCCATGCCGTCGGCCAGGACCAGCAACAAGCCCCCTGCATCCAGTTCCAGCGGTAGTTCAAACACGCCGTAATCATCTTCCTGCCGGGCGCGGCAGCCTTGCCCGATCCCGGCGTCATACATCCAAACTCCCATCCGCCTTCTCCGTCTCAGCCACCGTCACGCCAGTCGAAATTCGGTCCGCACAACGGCACGAAGCGCAGACAGGTCTGCCCCAAGCGCAAGGTATCGCCGCCGGTCAACTCCATGGATCCGTTCACCACGCGCTCGCCCAGCCAGGTTTCAGCCGCGACCGACTGTAGGTAGAAACGACGAGTGCGCGCGGTATAGATAATGGCGGCATAAATCATAACGCTCTGGTCGCCGCCCGTGATCGTGTCATCGCCGAAATCCAGCCGGACCCGAACATCCGCGCCCCGTCCGATATCATTAACCCCGTAGCTCAACGGCAGCGCCTCACCCAACCCCGGCCCGGCCACGACCGCCAACCACCCCACGACCGGATTGGCCAAGGGGTCCCGGGACGCTACCTTACCCGGCGCGGGTGGTTGCGCGGCTGGCCTTGGAGCAGACCCGGTGGGTGGCTTGCCCGCCGGAGCCGAATCGGCGCGCACGATGCGCCGGGTTGCCCCGGCGGTCGACCCCGAGGGCTTGGCGACGACGCCACGACCCTCCAGCGCCGGATCTGGGTCGGTCGGCGCTGAAGGTATCGCCTCGACATTCTGGTCGACCCTGGTTCGGACGATCCGTCGCGTTGGATCCTCGGCCGGCGTTGGCGACGCTTTTCCAAAAAAACCACGATAAAGCGGCATGGCGCATGTATCCTTCTTCAAAGTGTGTGGTTCGATCTCGCTATTCTGGGCCGCCGATCCGGTCAGCCCTCTTCGCCCCGAAAATGCAGCCGAACCTCGCCCAACTCCACGATGTCACCGCTGTGGAGGACCTGGTTGTGAATCCGCTGACCGTTCACACACGTCCCGTTCGTGGAGCCAAGATCACAAATTTGGAACGAACCATCGGGCAGATGATAAATCTCGGCGTGATGACCGGATACGGAATCATTCTCGAAACACAGGTCGTTATCGGGCACCCGGCCCAATCGACACAGGGGCGAACGCAGCCGCAAGTCCCCCTTGCCCACCGCATCGGTGCGAATGAATCGCGCCCGCACCTGCACCGACTCCGACTGGCCGCGCCGTTCCCGCGAAAAAGGCCAAAGTGTGAATTTCATTTCTGGTTGAAACCTGTATCAGTGGGAGGTTGCCAAGGGTTCTTCCGCGCGCGCGCGCGGGATTGCTTTTTCCACTCGGGAGGCGTTATGACAATCGCTCGGGATTCCGACTTTCCCGGACTGGCCTTTCGGGGTTGCGAACGGCTGGTCGCGGTCGCTCTTGTCCTGCGCGGTGGGGGCTTCCGGTCGGCGACCGGTTCCGACGTCGTCCTGGATCGCGCCGCGGCCGGCGGAGGTCCGCCGACGGCTCCAGCGGTCGTCGGCGCCGCCGGGGTCTCGGCCGCGGAAGCCGCATCCTGATCCGGCGGGTCCGGGAGAGATCGCGCGAGCGCGTCATCGGCTTCCGGCAAGGACGCTTCCACATCCTGGACCGGTTCGGGCTCCCAGGCGTCCGGTTCGGCCGCGACGAAATCGCCGACCGGCGCCGTCGCGCCTGGGTCAGGCGACGCAAGAAACGGTTTCGGAATTTCGGTTTCGACACCGGGCGGCGGCGCAGCGGGCTCCATGACCGCCGGTGGCTCAGCCAACGATGCATCAACCTTCTCCCCGCGAGCCGTGGGGTTCGGCGAGAAGGATTCAGACGATTCAGGCAACGGCTGATCTCCATCAGCGGTTTTCGCAACCGGCGACTCCGTTTGAGTCACGCTAAAGTGGGGTGGCGACACCGGCTTCCGCTCCAGCGTCAAAGGCCAAAACCAAACAAGCAGCGCCGCCAGGGTCGCCACTACCCCGCCTCCGATCAGTAATCCCAGCGGCGGGCGGTGCGTGGGCATCTCGGCGTTTTTCTGAGGCCGCGCGACGGTTTGCAGTGAATCGGCCGGCGAGGAAGGGCCAGCAGGCGGTTGCGTGATCTCCAGCAAGCTGGCATCAATGAGCTGCTCGACCCTCGACGCCACCGGGCGCTCGGTTAGTCGGGGCGGACCTGCTTCCCGCGCCGGAGCGCCGGGTTTGGCCAGTAAGGGCCGCAATACCACTGTTTCATCACTGCACTCGTCCGACGCGCCACTCAGCGCGGACTGCATCTCGGCTACCGTGCGAAACCGCTGCTCCGCCCGAACCGCGAGCGCCTGGTCTATCACCCGAAGCAAATTCCTGCTGTACCGGTCCTTGCCCGCCTGGGTCGCTGGCTCCATTTGGTCGTCGAGCATGCGCTCGGCGGCTTCCATCGGCACGTGACCGGTGACGCAACGATACAACACGGCGCCGAGGGCATAGAGATCGGTCCACGTCCCGTAACGATCATTGCGGGTCGTATACTGCTCCGGCGGTGAATAACCGGGCGTGACCAGACTGGTCACGCTCTTACTGTGGCGGCCGACCGCCACGCGCGCCGCGCCGAAATCGATCAGCATGACCCGGTGATCGGCCGACCGCAGGTACAGGTTGGCGGGCTTGATGTCGCGATGCAGATAACCCTGTTCGTGAACGGCCTGCAACGCCGGCAAAATATCTTCCAGCAGCCCGCGGACCTGACGCTCGTCGAGAGTCTCGCCATCCCGCAGGATCGCGCTCAAAGGCTCGCCTTCCTCGTAATCCATGACGATATAGGCGGTGCCGTGCGCGCGAAAATAGCGTCTCACCCGCACGACGTAAGGGTGCTGGATTTGGGCCAGCACCCGTGCTTCATCGAGAAAGCGCTCCAACCCCCAGCGATAATCCGATTCCTGACCCTTCAAATCGCTGGCTTGGCCTTGGGTATTGGGATAGACCGTCAACCCATCGGCGTCGCGGAACGACCATTCAACCGGAAAGTATTCCTTGATGGCGACCCAGGCTTCCAAATGAGTGTCTAATGCTTTGTAGGTCACCCCGAAACCACCGGCGCCCAGAATGGCGTCAATACGGTACTCGTCCAGCAGGTAGCCGGACGGCAGGGCGTTGGCGCGGCGGGCGCTGGTACCGGACGACGGCGGGACCGTCGGCTGAAGGGCGGGAATCATGACAGCGAACCCATGATGGCGCGGACCGGTCCGCTAGAAATCCGCGCCGCGGGGGGTGCGGGGGAACGGAATCACGTCCCGGACATTGGCCATGCCCGTCACGAAACTGATGGTGCGCTCGAATCCCAGCCCGAATCCGGCATGGGGCACACTGCCGTAGCGGCGTAGATCGCGATACCAATGATAGAGATTCTTGTTCATTCGCAGCTCGTCCAGACGCGCGTCCAGCACTTCCAGCCGCTCCTCGCGTTGGCTGCCGCCGATGATCTCGCCGATGCCTGGGACCAACACGTCCATGGCCGCCACCGTGCGGCCGTCGTCGTTCAGGCGCATGTAGAAACTCTTGATGGTCTTGGGGTAGTCGACCAGGACCAGCGGTCGGCCGACGTGGACCTCGGTCAGATAACGCTCGTGCTCGGATTGCAGGTCCATCCCCCATCGGATCGGAAACTCGAAGGACTGATCGGCTCGCGTCAGAATCCGAATCGCTTCGCCGTACTCCATGCGCGCGAACGGCGACCTCACCACCTGTTCCAGCCGCTGGATGCAGGTTCGGTCGATGCGCTCGGCGAAGAACGCCAGATCGTCGCCGCGCTCGTCGAGCACCGCCCGGACAATGTATTTCAGCAGAGCCTCGGCTAGATCGGCGTTGGCATGCAGATCGGCGAAGGCGGTTTCGGGTTCGACCATCCAGAACTCGGCCAGATGACGGCTGGTGTTGGAGTTCTCGGCGCGAAAGGTCGGGCCGAAGGTATAGACTTTCGACAGCGCCAGGCAGTAGGCCTCGACGTTCAATTGGCCGGAGACCGTCAAAAACGTTTCGCGGCCGAAGAAATCCTGACTGAAGTCGACGTTCCCGTGGAGGGTGCGCGGGGGATTGACCGCATCCAGGGTGCTGACCCGAAACAGCGCGCCAGCGCCCTCGCAGTCGCTGGCGGTGATGATGGGCGTGTGGACCCAGTAATAACCCCGTTCGTGGAAGAAACGCTGGATGGCCTGGGCCAGGCTATGACGCACCCGCGTCACCGCGCCGATGCTGTTGGTGCGCGGGCGCAGATGCGCCACGGTCCGCAGATATTCGAAGCTATGCGGTTTGGGAGCGATCGGATAGGTCTCCGGGTCCTCGACCCACCCCACCACGGCAATCGCCTCGGCCCGCAGCTCCACCGCCTGATTCTTACCGACCGACAGGATCAGCTCGCCGGTGACGCGCAGCGCGCAACCGGTGGTCAAATGCGCGATCTCACTGACGTAGTTCGGCAGATCGGCCGGCGCGATGACCTGCAACGAATCGAAGCAGGAACCGTCGTGAACAGCGATAAAGGACAGGCCAGCCTTGGAATCGCGGCGAGTGCGCACCCAACCCTGCACGGTCACGCGGCTGCCTGGCGCGGGCTGGCCCCGCAACACGGCGACGATGGCATGGACGGACATCGAGAATCTCTGCTCCCGTGGAAGGGCGACCGGCCCAGATTGGTCCCGCCGCCGGGCGATTACAACGGCTCTTGATATTTATGCAAATGTTGTGCCTTTGCCTGACCGACCCAGTCTTCACGACGCACTCGACCCGCGAACTTGATGACCGCTTCAATACGCTCGATATCCTGATCGTTCAGCATGGCCAATTCTCGATACGTGAAGACGCCGCAGGCATTGAGCTTTTTTTCCATGGCGGGGCCAATGCCCGCGATGAGCTGGAGATCGTCCCGCGCTTCCGGGATCGACGCGACGCCGGATGTCGGCGTACTCTCGCCAGGTGGCGCTTCGGTGGCGGAGGTCGATTCAACACTCTCGACAGCGGAAACCGGCTGGTTGGCGACCGGCGCGGCGACGGCGGGCGTCGGTTCCTTGGCGGTCGCCGCGCCGGAGCCGGCCGCTGGTTGTGGATTCATGGGCTCGGGATACACAAAACCACCCCGGCGCAACACCGAAAAATATTCGTCCCACCACTGATTCTGAGACTGGATCCAGCGTTGCAAGACCTCTTCCATCTGCCGCACCCAAGTCGCCACCATTTCTGGGGTTCCCTTCTCGCGCGCCACCTTTTGCACCCATTGCTCCACCCAGGTCGCTTCCTGGTTGAGAGTCTGCTTGACCGCCGACTCCCAAGTCGCCAGATTCTTGAGATAGGTATCCCGCCAGGCCTCGACCCCAGCCGGCGGCTGGGACGGCACGGCCGAACACAAACTTTCCCAGAGGCGTTTCTGCGCGTCGGTCCAAGTCTTGATCACATCCTCATGAATCCACGGTTTCATCGTTGCTATCCTCAAACGGCATTCGTCAACAGTCGTTTATCCTATTGCATCCCGCGCTCGCGGGAAAATGACGATAAAGATGACAATATACTTGAATTTTCCGGGGAACTGACACCCCAAAAAATATGCGCCAAACCTCATCGCGTTCGGGGGGTTGGCGATCTCGCAAGACAGTAAAGTAAACCTTATCATGGCCTCGCGGCAACTCAGTTGCCGGCGACGCGGAGAACGGAACATGGCCAAGCGGCAGCGCGATACCGGATTCAACTTCGAAGAACTGACCCAGGAAGAGCGGGAAGCCTTAGGCTTGGCCGAAAACGGTGGCGACAGCGCCGATCTGTGGTTCCAGGAACGTCTGGATGGCGAGATGGAGAGCTACGAATTGGAATGTGAAAACGATATCGAAGCCCTCCTCGACGAACTGGCCTATCTCAGCCCAGAATATCCAGCCGCAAGACGGCGGTGGGTCTTGCGCGCCTGGCTCAAGGTCCGCCAGGAGCGGAGCGAACGCCACCTGCGTCAGAATCGCCAGTGGCGCTTGTTACCAGTGCTCGGCATCACTCTGCGCGGTTCGATCGCCGCAACCCTGCAACGGCAACTGGACAAACTGGAGACGGAGCGACGACCCCAAGACCCGCGCCCGCCGTTCGGCAACGCCGCCGCCATCGCCAACGCCCTGGGCCTGGCGCCCCTGGAGCGCGAGTTGTTGTTGCTGGTCGCCATGCTGCACCTCGACCCGATCCTGCACGCCGCTCTCAAGCCGCTGGGCGAATTCACCCGCCGGGGCGCCTGCGCGGCTCTGGCGGCGATGCTCGGGGTACGCGCGGAGGCCGTGCACCGCGCCCTGCTGCCCGGCGGGCTGCTGGCCCGCGCCGGCCTGATCCGGATCGACGACAACAGCACCTATCACTTGCGCGCCAAGCTGGACATTCTCGACCGCTTGCCGCAACTGTTGCTGGGCGAGCAACTCGACACCGCCACACTGTTCCAGCATTACATCACCCCCGCGCGGGTCTCAACCTTGGCGCCGGATGATTTCTCCCACCTGGCCGAGGATTTCGACTTGGCCCGCCGCCTGCTGGCTCAGGCGACCACGACCGGCGCCACAGGCGTCAACCTACTGTTCTACGGCCCACCCGGCACCGGCAAAACCGAAATGGCCCTGACCTTGGCGCAGGCCGCCGGCGCCGCCCTGTACGCGGTGCAGGCCAGCGACGAAGACGAAGACCCGATCAATGCCCGCAGGCGTTTGTCTCGCCATGGTTTGGCCCAGCACTTGTTGGCCCGACGCCGCGAGTGCGTCTTGTTGTTCGATGAGGCCGGAGACGTTCTTTCGGAAGGCGGAGAACTGGAACTGCCCTTCTTCATGGTCCACCGCGACAGCGGGGTCAACAAGGGCTGGTTGAACGGCGTACTCGAGCAGAATCCGGTCCCGACGATCTGGGTGGTCAACCGTATCGACACCATCGACGAGGCTTTTCTGCGCCGCTTCGATTTGCACATCGCCCTGGACATTCCGCCCCGCCCGGTGCGCGAGCGGATCATCCGTCGCCACTTGGGCGATCTGGCGGTCTCCCCGCGCTGGATCAGCGAGCGAGCGGAAAACCCACACCTCAGTCCGGCGCTGGTGCAAAAAGCGGCGCGGTTGGCGCACCTGCTGCCGGACGCCTTCGCCGAGCGCGGCGAAGCGTTGCTGGGTCGGGTGCTCGACAACGCCCTGACCGCCTCCCGCCATGGCGAGCCGCCGCTCCAGTCGGCGACGGCCGGCCTCGCCGACGATTACGATCCGAGTCTGATCAACTGCGACTGTGACCTACCCGGTTTGGTCCAAGGCTTGGCCCGACAGGGGCAGGGCCGGATTTGTCTGTACGGACCCTCGGGAACCGGCAAGAGCGCCTTCGCCGCTTGGTTGGCCCGCACCCTGGACCGGCCGTTGCTGCTGCGCACCGCCTCCGACCTGCTCAATCCGCTGGTGGGCGGCACCGAGGAACGGATCGCCCGCATGTTTCAGGAAGCCCATCAGGGCAAAGCCGTGCTGCTGATCGACGAGGCCGACTCCTTTCTGCGCGGCCGCCAGTACGCGCACCAGACCTGGGAGGTGACTCAGGTCAACGAACTGCTGGTGCGGATGGAACAGTTCGACGGCATCCTCCTGTGCGCCACCAATCGGGTGGACGACCTCGATCCGGCGGTGCGGCGGCGCTTTGATGTCAAGGCGCGGTTTTGGCCGCTGGCCGCCGAACAAACCGAGCGCTGTTTCCGCCACGCCCTGAGCGAGGCGGGAACACTGCCGGTCGGGGGTTTATCCGACGAACTGCTGACCCGACTCTGGGGACTGGGGACGCTGACCTTGGGCGATTTCGCCACGGTCCGCCGCCGCGCCACCCTACTCGGCCAGGCCTTGAGCGCCGAGTTCCTGTTGGCCGCGCTGGCGGAAGAAGCGGAATTGCGTCGGAGGTTGGAGGCGTAAAGCGTTTATAATCCTTCCTTCATCGCCACATCGCTTGCGGCTCCTTACCTTTCAACCGTCCGGGACCCACTGACTATGGCGTTTTGGCAGCGTCTGCGGGAAGACATTACTTGTGTGTTCGACCGCGACCCGGCGGCGCGCAACATCTTCGAGATCCTGACTTCCTACCCCGGCGTCCACGCCGTGTTGTTCCACCGCGCCAATCACGCCTTGTGGAATCTAGGTCTCAGGTGGCTGGCGCGCTTTTTCTCGGCCATCGCCCGCTGGCTGACTGGGGTGGAAATTCATCCGGGCGCGAAAATCGGCCGACGTTTCTTCATCGATCACGGCATGGGCGTGGTCATCGGTGAAACCGCCGAAATCGGTGACGACTGCACCCTGTATCAAGGCGTCACTCTCGGCGGCACCAGCTGGCAGAAAGGCAAACGCCATCCCACCCTCGGCCACCATGTGGTGATCGGCGCCGGCGCCAAGGTGCTCGGGCCGTTCACGGTCGGCGATCACGCCCGGATCGGCTCGAATTCGGTGGTGGTCAAGGAAGTGCCGGCCCACGCCACGGTGGTCGGCGTACCGGGGCGGGTGGTCGCGGCGGGTAGCGCTGGCGAAAATGATGTACGCCAGCAAATCGCCCGCAAACTGGGCTTCAACGCTTACGGCGCCGCGCCCGACATGCCCGATCCCGAGGCGCACGCCATCAACCATATGCTGGATCACATTCACGCCTTGGATCGCACCGTCCGCCAACTCTGCCAGGCGCTGCGCGCGGCCGGCATCGAACCGGGCGAGTTGCGCCTGCCCGACCTGAACGGCTGCGAGTTGCATTCGGCCGTCGGTCCGGAAGGTTGGCCCGAGCGAAACCCGAACGCCACGGTCAAACAGCGTCAGAATGCCTCAACCGTGGAGTGAGCCGGCCATGCTGGACCTGAGCGCGGCGGCGCGGGACCATTTCGAACGTCCGCGCAACGTCGGCGAAGTCGGCGAATCGAATGCGGATCATCCGGACGTGGCCGTGGCCCTGGTGGGCGAACCAGCCAGCGGCGCGATCCTGCACCTGCATCTGCGCATCGACGAAACCGGCACGATCGCCACCGCTCGATTCCGGGCCTACGGCTGCGGCTGGACCATCGCCTGTGGTTCGCTGCTGACCGAGATCATCCAGGGTCGGACTCTGGATGCAGCGGCGCGCTTCCGGCATCATGAATTACTGGAACCACTTGAAGTGCCGCCCGCCAAACTGGCTTGCGCGGTACTCGCTGAAACCGCCCTGAAGGCGGCGCTACGTTCTTACGCGACCCAACAGCCCCCGATGCTGACTCGTTCTTCCACCTAACGCTGAACCCTTCCCTAGAGGATACCGTGATGTCGATCACCCTGACTGAAAAAGCCGCCGCCCGCGCTCGATCCTATCTCGCGAAGAAGGAACAGGCCCAAGGGCTGCGGCTGGGCGTGCGCAATACCGGCTGTTCCGGCCACATGTACGTCGTCGAAATGGCCGAGCAGATCAACCCCGACGACCAGATTTTCGAATCCCAAGGCGTCAAGGTCGTGGTCAGCGCCCAGAACCTGCCATACCTCAATGGCATCGAACTGGATTATGCCAAGGAGGGATTGAACGAAGGTTTCCGTTTCCGCAATCCGAACGTCAAGGAAACCTGCGGCTGCGGGGAAAGCTTCACCGTTTGAGATATCTTCATCCCCAGCCTTCGGCCCAGACCTTTTGTTGCAAGCGTTCGCCCCCTTCCCCGCTTGCGGGGAAGGGGGCGAAGTTATCCATGCTTTCTGAAAAGCATGTTCTCCCAAACCCGAAGAGAGAGG
>DAIRDI010000037.1:0-16205 GCA_036796235.1 Candidatus Competibacteraceae bacterium
GCGGGGCTGGTGTCGGACTTCCGGCTTAAGGCGTTGCTGCCGCAGGTCGACCCGCGCCGGCGGGAACGCTTGGTGCAATACGCCTTGGGCGCCGCCGCCTTGGCGCTGCAAGATGCCGACATCGGTCCGAGAGATTATGCCGCCGACCGCAGAGGTTTAATCGTGGGGTTGACCCGTGGTCCGATGAGCCCTTACGAGCGTTTTTTCGAGACGATCCTGCGCGGAGAGTTCGATGCGTCCACCGCCCATCTGATGCTTAGGATGGGGCGCTTTTCGGTGGCCAGCGAATTGGCCCACACCTTCGATCTGCAAGGTTACTGCGCCACGGTTTGCCACGGCGTGACGGGTGGTTTGCACGCGCTGGCGCAAGCCGTCGAGATCATGCGGCGTCATGCGGATCTGGACGTATTGCTAGTGGTCGCGGCCGATGAGGTGAGCGCCTTGTCGCTGCGTCTGTTCGACGCGCTCGGCGTATTGGCCAAGCGGGACTCGTCCGGCGAGGAGCGCGTGCGCCCCTACGATCCAAAAGCGACTGGCGCCCTGCTCGGCGAAGGCGCGGCGGCGCTGCTGCTGGAGCGGGAAACGCACGCCCGGGCGCGTTCGGCGCGGATTTACGGGCGGGTGTCCGGCTACGGCCTGACGACAGACGCCGTCATGGAGCAGGGCGGCCTGGAACCCAGCGGGCGTTGGCTCGAACGGGCCATCCGTCTGGCGCTGCAAGAAGCCGCCGTGAATTCCGCCGATCTGGACTGGGTCGTGACGCAAGGCTGTGGTTGGCCCACCTATGATGCCCGGGAGATTCAGGCCTTGACGCGGGTCCTGGACGACCAGCCGGTCAGCAGCGTGGCGGGCAACACCGGGCTGGCGGAGTCCGCCGGCGGCCTGTTCGGCGTGGCCGCCGCTCTGTGGGGGATGACCGGCGGCGAAGCCTATCCCATCGCCGGAGACAGCCAACCGCCGGATTCCCTGAATTTCGTGCTCGGAGCGCCGCGCTCCGGCGACTACCGCCACTGCCTGCTGGTGGGCAGCACCGAGCGGGGCGCCAATGCCGCCTTGGTCATTTCCCGGGGCGATGCTTGAAATCTTTGAAATCTTTTCCGGTGGCTCGACTATGAAGACAAATGAAGAAACCAAGGTTGTCCTGATCCACGGTGGGGGAACCAGTATCGGGTTAGCAGTGGCTCAGGAACTGAGCGATCGCGGCATGACTGTCGTTCTGCACGACGCCGCGCAACCTGCCCAAGCTGCGGAGATCGCTCGAAGTCTGTCCGCCGAGAACCCGGCGCTCGATCTGAGCGACATGCCCTTGGATGAGGGAGATGTCGGGCTCAACCTAGCCAGCATCGTCGAGCGTTGCGGTCGCTTGGACGCCTTGGTGAATTTGTTTGTCCCCAGGGCCGGAGACGACGCGACCGAGCTGCAAGCTTACGCTCTCGCCCTTTACAACCGCGGCCTGGCCGCTGGCGCCAGCATCGCGCGCCATACCGACAGCGGCATGATCGTCAATCAATTCTATCTGGCCTCTTCGTTTGCCGATACCGAACTGGGCGACTCTGTCGCGGCCGCGCGCGGCGCGATCACTAGCATGACGCGGACCCTGTGCATCCGGCATGGCCGGCTGGGCGTGCGGGTGAGCGGATTGTTGGTCGGACTGTTGGATGTTCCGGAAATCAAGAGCTTGGCCAGCGAACGCATACTGTCCGCCACCACCCCGTTGCAACGCTGGGTAGAGCCCGTCGACGTGGCCAAGAGCATCGCATTTCTAGTTCTGGACAGCGGCTACATCAGCGGCCAGATGTTGATCATGGACGGCGGCTTGACCGCCGGCATCAACGGCTCTTGAGAAACGCCGATGACCGCGACCAAAACCGCCTGGCTGTTTCCCGGTCAGGGCTCGCAATACGTTGGCATGGGTTGGGAGTTGCTGCGCGCTTTCCCGCCGGCCGCCGAAATCATGGACCTGGCTTCGGAAATCAGCGGCCGGGATCTAAAAACGCTCTGCCTGCGGGGACCCGATCGGGAACTGACCCGAACCGATAACCTACAGCCGGCGATCACTGCCATCAATCTGGGCTGCGCCCGGCTGCTGCAAGACGCCGGCCATCGCCCCGACTGCGTGGCCGGGCACAGTCTTGGGGAGTTTGCGGCGCTCCATGCCGCAGGGGTTCTGACGATCGAGGATACCCTGAGCTTGGTCGCCGAGCGGGGGCGGTTGATGCACGAGGCGTCGCTCGCGGTTCCCAGCGGCATGTTGGCGATCAAGAATCTGAACGCCGAGCAAGTGGAAGCCATCGCGACGCAACTGGAGGAACGTTATCCCATCGCGGTCGCCAACTACAACGCTCCGCAGCAGACGGTGCTGTCCGGCGCGCGGGAAGCGATCCAAATGGCGCAAGCGCTGGTCTTGGAGCAGGGCGGCAAAGCCGTTTCCCTCAACGTCAGCGGCGCTTGGCACAGCCCGCTGATGCGCGAAGCGGCGGCGCTTTTTATCGCCGCGCTGGAGCGCGCGACCTTCCATGCCCCGTGCCTGCCGGTCTTCCTGAACGTGACCGGTTCGCCCGGCCACGACGCCGAGGAAATCAAATCCGCGCTTCGGCGGCAGATTCAAAGTCCGGTGCGTTGGAGCCAGTCGATTGTGGGAATGATCGATGCGGGTGTCGCCACCTTCGTCGAGGTCGGTCCGGGCAAGGTGCTGCGCGGTCTGCTGCCGTTGATAGAGCCGTTGGAGAACGCCTATCGCGCGGTGGGCGTCGAAGGGCCCCAATCGCTCAGATTCCTCAAGGAAAGCCGGGAGGCGAGCGCGTGATGGCGATGGCATGGGTGTTTCCCGGACAAGGCTCTCAGTATCCAGGGATGGGGCGCGAGTTGTTCCAGCGCTCCACCCTGGCCCGCGAGTGGCTGGCGATCGCCGAGGAATTGAGCGAGCAACCTTTGACGCGCCTGGTCCGGCAGGGGCCGCTGACCGAACTGACGCGCCCTACCGCCCTAGAGCCGGTCTTGACGGCGCTCAACTGTGCTTACGCGGACGATTTGCGGGAGCAGGGCCTGCGACCCGATTGCGTCGCCGGATACAGCGCGGGCGAGGTGGCGGCTCTGTATGCGGCGGGCGTTCTCGATCGCCGCCAGGCCCTGCGAGTCGCGGTGTTGCGCGGTCGCATTCTGGAGCGGCATGCGGACCGTCTGAACGGCGGGATGATGGCGCTCTACGGGGTTCCAACCGAAGTGCTGGAGCGCCTGATGCTTGAGGTTCGGGTTCTGGGTAGCGTTGCGGTCGGCGCCCGCAACGGTCATCGCCATCTCACCATGACCGGCGCTCGTTCGGTGGTCGCCGAGCTGGAGCGGCGAGCCTTGGCGCTCGGCGCTCGCAGCGCGCCCATCGACGCCGCGGGACCGTGGCATTGCGAGTTGCTGGCGGAAGCCAGCCAGGAACTCCTGGATGCCTTGCAGGTTGTCCCCTTTGCTCCGCCCCGACTGCCGATTTTCGCCTGCGCCACGGGTGCGCTGGTCTTGAACCCCCAGGAACTCAAAGCCCAACTGGCGGCGCAACTGAGCCGTCCGGTGCAGTGGGACACGGTGGTATCGGCCATGCTGAAACGAGGCGTTCGCGTGTTTTTGGAAGTGGGACCCGGGCGTGTCCTGAATGGATTATTGAGCCAACAGGACCTGCCCGCCGGCACTCGCCGCCACTTTCTCGAAAGACCCGACGGCAGGACCCGCGCCTTCAAACCGGAGCTTCCCGCCAGTCTCGGTGACTACCAACCCTCCGAGGTGAGGTTCTCATGACAAGTTCTCTTATCGATCAAGTCGCGGTGGTGACCGGAGGCTCGCGTGGCCTGGGTCGCGCCATGGCCCTGGAACTGGGACGGCGCGGCGCTCATGTGGCGATCAACTTCCGCCGCAACGAAAAGGAGGGGCGCCACACGCTCGAACAATTGCAAGCGGCTGGCGGCAAAGGGTCCCTGCACCAGGCGGACGTCACGGATCCCAAGCAAGTGCAACAGATGTTCCAGGAGGTGTTCAAGCACCATCGGCGCCTGGACATTCTCATCAACAACGCGGGCATCACCCGAGATGCGTATTTTTTAATGATGAGCGTCAACGACTGGCGGGACGTACTGGACGTCGACTTGAACGGCGTCTTTCACTGTAGCAAGGCGGCGGTTCGGATCATGGCCGGCCAACGGCGCGGCGTCATCATCAACATCGGCTCCGGCGCCGGACTGGTCGCGCAACCAGGGCAGATCAATTACAGCGCGGCGAAGTCCGGGCTGCTGGGCTTTTCCCGCTCTCTCGCGCGAGAAGTCGCGGCGAAAGGCGTCCGCATCCTGCACGTTGCCCCCGGCTTCTTCAAAACCGAGATGGCGGAAACCCTGAGCAAGGATTTCATCGCCGAGACCTATCGGTTAACACCACTGGGACGTTGGGGGACGGCGGAGGAACTCGCCGCGCTCGTGGCCTTCCTGGCCAGCGATGATGCGCGTTGTTTCAGTGGCCAAACGATCACCATCGATGGTGGACGCGGCGCGGTCGAAGCAGAATTTGGACTGTAGGGGGAGATCTGGCGTGAACAATGTGATTGTCCATACCGATAAAAAGTATTTGAGCATCGACGCGTACACGACCCGTAAATTCATGCCACAACGCTATCCGATGATGATGCTGGATCGGGTCAAGGCGTTTTTCTATGAAGCCAACCGTTGTGTCTGCCTCAAGATGGTCTCCCAAAATGATCCCGTATTGCCGGGCCATTTCCCGGACTTTCCGATCTTCCCCGGTGTTTTGATCATTGAGGCGCTGGCGCAAAGCTCGGGAATGCTGGTCATCTTACTCGCCATGCATGATGAGTTCGGCGGCGTGGACGCAATGTTGGCGCAACTGGAAAGAGCCCGCGAAACGAGCGAAATACTCGGCGGCAACCTGATGATTCTGGCCGAAAGCAAAATCAAGCATATCGCCCCCGTTTATCCGGGCAGTCTCATCGAACTGCACTCGGAACAGATTTTGAAACGCGAAGGCATGTTCGTCTGCAAAGTGGCCGCCTTGGTGGATGGCATCGAAGTCAGCAAGGGCCAGATCACGCTGGCTAAACTGCCTCCCACCATGCTCGGAGAGTTTGCTGGATGACGGGCGATGGCGTCGTCGAAGCCAGAACGGACCCGCGAAATCTCGACGGCGCGACACTGGCGCCGGCATTGGCGGAAAGCCGGTTGGCCATCATAGAGTTCTGGGCCGACTGGTGCCTGTTTTCACGCCTGCTGCGCTCCAAAACCCAGCGGCTCGCCGCACGCTACGGAGATCGCCTTCTGGTGGCTCGCTGCCGGCTCGACCAACACGAGGCGGCGGAACGCATCGGTATCCGCTACCTACCCGCCATGGTGTTGTTTCGCGAAGGAAAGCTGCTGCGCAAGTGGTACGGCGATGCTCCCGAGAGCCTCTTTGTACGCGGGATAGAAAAAACTCTATCGGAGAACGCGGATGGTTGATCTGAGTCGGGATATTCCCGTGGCGCTGGTGACCGGGGCGTCTCGCGGACTAGGCCGCGCCATTGCCGTGGAACTGGCCAGCCAAGGTCGGCACGTGATTATCAATTACAAAAAAAATCACCAGGAAGCCGAAGAAACGCTGGGGCAGATTACCGAGCGAGGTGGCGCGGCCACGCTCTTTAAGGCTGATGTCAGTCAGCCCGAGCAAGTGCAGGCAATGTTTCAAGCGACATTCAAAGCTCACCGGCGGTTGGACATCCTGGTCAACAACGCGGGCATTACCCGCGATGAGTATTTACTGACCATGCGCCAGCAGAGCTGGGATGAGGTCATCGCCAACGATCTCGGTTCGGTGCTTTATTGTTGCAAGATGGCCGTCGGCCTGATGGCTGGAGCGCGGCGCGGCGTGATCGTTAATATCGGTTCCAGTTCCGCGCTCTCGGCGCGGCCCGGCCAAGTGAATTACGGCACGGCCAAATCCGCCCTGCTGGGTTTTTCCCGAACCTTGGCCAGGGAACTGGCCGGCAAGGGCGTGCGCGTCCTCGTGGTGGCGCCGGGCTTTACCGCGACGCCCATGACCGAAGCGCTACCACGGGAGGTCGTTCGCGAAACGCTTGCCCGCATTCCCTTGCAGCGATGGGGCATGCCGGAAGAAATTGCCCGAGCGGTCGCCTTTTTCGCTTCTGGAGCGGCCCGCTGCTACAACGGACAAACGATAGTGATCGACGGCGGTCGCACCGCACTCGAACAAGAATATGGCCTCTAGGGGAAGGAAGTAATGAGCGCGAGCAAACCACTGTCCTTCGATCACCGAATTATCCGCCGGGTTTTGCCGCATCGCTTCAACATGCTGTTGTTGGATCGGGTTGAGGCTTATATCCCGGATCAGCGCGCCATCATTGGCGTCAAACACATCGGTCAAAACGAGCCTTTAGCGCAGGGTTATCCCCTTTTTCAGTCTCTGTTTCCATCGGTTTTGGTGGTCGAGGCCCTAGCGCAGACCTGCGGTTTTATGATGAATTTGGAATATTTGACCGATCGAGGACTCCCAATTCAGAGTCTTCAGCAGCAACCGCAAATCGACTTGCCAGGCATACCTCACAGCGTTTTAGCTGAAAGTCGCATGAAATATGGCGCGGTGGCCCGACTGGGCCAGAGCCTGCGACTGAAAGCCAGCATCGTGCTGCGACGCAATGAGGTATACGTTTTTAAGACAGCGGCGTGCGTGGGGGATCAGGACATCATCGCCGGTGACATCATGCTGGCCTATCCAGAATATACCGGGTGAATGCTGGAGCGATCAGCAAATCCGAATCCTTGAGAGCGAGATATTCCATGGCGTTGATCGACGTAAAAAATATTGAAAAAACCTACCAACTGGGAAGCACTCGGGTTAAAGCATTGTGCGGTATTGATTTACAGATTCAAGCTGGGGAGTTTATCGCTATTTGGGGGCCGTCGGGCAGCGGGAAAACGTCGTTGCTCAATTTAATAGGTTTGATTGATACCCCGACATCGGGTGAAATCTATCTCGCCGACGAGCGCGTGGATGTGCTGGCAGATGATGATTTGGCGCGTCAGCGCAACCATAAAATCGGTTTTATATTCCAAAATTTTAACCTGGTTCCGGTATTGGACGCGCTGGAGAATATCATGCTTCCCTTGCAAATTCGTGGGTTGGGGTATCGTGAAGCCAGAGAAAAAGCGCTGGCGCGACTTCAGGAAGTCGGGCTGGAGGAACACGGAAAAAAACGTCCGGATAAAATGAGCGGCGGGCAGCGCCAACGCGTGGCGATCGCCCGCGCCTTGGTCGGCGATCCCGCGCTGGTGATTGCCGATGAACCCACGGCCAACCTGGATTCGGATAACAGTCGGATGATAATTGAGTTGATGCGCGAATTGAATCGACGCGATCATGTGACATTTATCTTTTCCACGCATGATCCACGATTGCTGGAACATGTGGATCGACGCATTCGTTTGGAAGATGGCCGCATCAACGCAATGGAGTAGATCCATGATGAACTTTTTCAAGTTGGGGCTGCGCAACATCCTCAAAAATCCACGGCGAAGCTTTGTCACCATATTGGCCGTAGCCTTGGGGTTTTCCGCAGTTACCTTGTTCTCGGGATATATTCATAATGTTTATAACGGCTTGGCGGAGCAAGCCATTCGGGGAGAAGGACTCGGACATTTAACTTTAATGAAAAGGGGTCTATTGCGCGAAGGCAAGCTCGAACCGGAAAAATATCTGCTAAGCGCGCAAGAACTGGTGCGAATCCGGGAAATTCTGTTACAGGATGAAGCGGTCTCCCTGGTAACCCCAAGATTGGAGTTGAGTGGGATTTTATCCAACGGCAGAGCCTCGACCATTTTCATTGGCGATGGCATGGTTCCAGAAGACATCGCGGCGATCCGGGGTAACTTTCGCCCGGATCGGGGTGGCATGCTTGATCCAACCAAGCCAACCGCCGCGGTTTTTGCCGCCGACCTTGCGGCGATGTTGAGTTTGAATCGGGAAGATTACGCGGTAGTCGTTACTTCCACGATTGAAGGGCTCACCAACGCCTTGGATGTGGACGTTGGCGAAATCTATAACACCGGTAACGCGGGGACCAACGATAAATTGATGTTGTTGCCCTTTGCGTTTGCGCAGCGCTTGCTGGACACGGATGGCGCCGACCGACTTATCGTGTTGTTGCATGATCGCACCCAGACTCAGGCGGCTCGGACACGTTTGAGCGAAATGCTGCAAAGGGAGAATTTTGACCTGGAAATTAAGACGTGGCTGGAACTTTCCAGCTTTTATAACCAGGTTAAAAATTTATTCGACATGATTTTCTCGTTTATTTTTGCGATCGTCATCATCATCGTGCTGATGAGCATCATCAATACCATGAGTATGGCGGTCATGGAGCGTACCCGAGAGATCGGCACCTTACGGTCCTTAGGCATGCGCCGTTGGGATATTTCCTGGTTGTTCACCGTGGAAGGAATCTTGCTGGTGATACTGGGAGGTGTAGCGGGAACCATGTTGAGCCTGATTGTCGCGTTACTGGTGAATCAGGCCGGCCTTTCCTACATACCACCGAACAATACGGATGCCGTGTTGTTGCAAGTTGATATCGTGCCTTGGGTTATGGTGCAAACCTTTTTATTCTTAAGCATCGTGGCGGCGGTTGCCTCGTTGCTGCCGGCGAGACGCGCCGCCCGCATGGTGATCGTCGACGCCATGGGTCATGTTTAGCGATTTCCATTTTTTGAACTTGTGTGGAGTTTACAAATGCGATTTTTCATTGCGTTGATAATGGGTCTAGTAATCAGTTCGGCGGCACTTCCACTATGGGCTAGCGATGTTGACGCCATGCAAATACTCAGGCAATCAGATGCCGCCCGTGGCGGTGGGTTGCCGGGAATTAAATGGGAGGTTGGGCTTGTCGCCATTGAGGGTGGTAAAACTATAGAACAAAGGCTTACCGTGCAAGCCAAGAGCAATGATAGTTTGGTGGAATTTTTTCATCCGCCAAAAATCAGAGGCCAGAAAATTTTGACTGTGGAGCGTAATATGTGGTTTATCAAACCCGGCTTACGCAGGCCGACGCCTATTTCAGCACGCCAGCGTTTGCTGGGTCAAGCAGCTAATGGTGATGTAGCGGCCACTAATTATGCTGAGGATTATCAGGCAAAACTCACAGGTGAAGAAATTATTGATGGCGAAATTTGTTACCGGTTGGAGCTAACCGCGCGTGAACCTCACGTAACCTACGACCGTATTGATTACTGGGTGTCCAAGTCTAAAATGGTTGGTGTGAAAGCAGATTTTTACACAGTTTCAGGCCGGATTTTCAAAACTGCATTGTTTGAATATGGCAATGAAATCAACTACCAAGGACAGAGTCTCCCTTTTGTTAGTAAAATGGTTATTTTTGACAAAGTTAATACTCAGGATAAGACCACTTTGGCCTATTCTGATATTCGAGTTGAATCATTACCTCCGCAGACATTTAATCTGCAATTTTTAACCCGATAGGCAAGATTTTTCATGCCTGGAATCGTAATTTTTATTTGGTTGATAATATTGCTAACTCCTTTTCATGCTTCAGCCACAAGCCTGGATGAAGCCTTGGCACAACAAGATGTTTATCTGGATCGGTTGATACGCGCCCAAGCTTTTTTTACTCAAACCTCGATTAAGGATACATTTTTTAATCCAGGCAATCATCTGGCCCAGTTAAGCGACGCCGAGTTTAATTTTGAATTACGCCCCGACTTTACAATAAATCGCCAAAATATCGAATTAATGTTGAAGCCGCGCTTCCAATATATTTGGGAGCAAATAAATACTGATAATTCTGATTTTGATCGGGAAGATAGTTCCGCTTACATCAATGAATGGAGAATCCGCTTGGGATTAGAAGAACAATGGTTCCTATCCTATGGCCGAGAGGTTTTATTGTGGGGACCTGCCATGCTTTTATCCCCAAGCAACCCGTTCTTTATAGACAATGGCCGCTCTAATCCTTTTCGTGAATTAGGAGGCCGCGACTATTTTCGTGTCACTTATCTTCCGAATTTTAATTGGACGTTTTCTTTAATTAGCAATACCGGACAAGGTCGTTCTGAAGAGTTTGATTTTACTGATTTTGAACGCATCAATGCCCTTAAAATTGATTACGTCGGCCAAGGCGGTTACGCAGGTTTGCTTTTTTCACAAGCACAAGATGGATTAAATGGCATCGGTGGATTTTTTCAGTTGACTCTATCTGACGCTTTGTTGTTTTATGGTGAAAGTGGTTACACTCAGGGAACAAAAGCCCTTTATCCCTTGCAATCGGATATGGCGCCAGGATGGACCTTTTTGGCGGATAAACAGGATAGTGATGGGCTTTTTGGCATTTCCTTATTAGGGCTTGCCTATACCTTTAAAGCCGGACCCACTTTGAATATTGAGTATTTGCATAACAATGCTGGTTATTCTAATCAGGAGGCGAGCGCCTACTTTGATATGGTCGAACAACTTGGTTCTGATTTTGCGGCCGGCCGCCAAGTGAGTTCTATTGCGCCCTTGCTAGCACAGGCCGCAAATCCGCGACTTGCCTTGCTTCGTCGTCATTATTTTTTTATTCAATTTTTGAATACTAATATTCACAATCAATTGGATGTGACTTTGCGCTACACGCATAATTTGGACGATAAAAGCGGTAACTTTATCTCGATATTCAACTGGGCCGTTAATGATTTTACTCATCTATTTGCCCTTGGTTTGGTCAATTTTGGCAATGATCGCACTGAGTTTAGACGTTATATTGATAACCAATGGCTGATTGGCATGAATATGACATTTTAATTTTTCATCTTTTTGGAGATGCACTCATGAAACTATCGAAACCCTTACTTTTAACAGTATTCGTTGCTTTTGTTTTTTTTACTGGAGATGGTTTTACTCAATCGAATGCCACATTGATTCTGAAAGTTACAGGGTTTCAAAATTATAACGGCACGGTGAATATCGCCTTGTTCAAAAGCGCTGATGGATTTCCAGAATCATCAGAGAACGCCATAGAGAGACGCATCACACAATTATCAGGTGAAGATCCCGTCATTGAGTTTCCAGGACTCAGCGATGGGGAGTATGCAGTTTCACTCTATCATGATGAAAACAGCAATCAACGGCTTGACAAAAATTGGCTTGGCATTCCAAAGGAGGGCGTTGGGTTTGCGCATAATCCAAAAACTCTTCGGCGTTCACCCAGTTTTGAGGAAGCGAAATTCTCCTTTAATTCAACCAATTCACATATAACTATAAAATTAATTTATTAGATTTTCTCTAATCCCAAAGGACCTCAGAGGAACTGCTCCGTATCGTCTATTTTCAATAAACCTGAAGGAGCGATGACGTTGAAGAGCTATCAGCACGCAGGGTTGTTGCTTGCCCCTTTGATCGTATTTTGGGAACTCGCTGGAATCGAACAAGCGCAAGCCGGCACATTAGCCGGGACGGTGGCGGCCGTGGCTATTGCCTGCTGGTCGATGCGCCGACGAGAAGACGCGTTGCTGCCTTGGGGACTGGCCGCCGTGCTCGGGCTAGCGACGCTACCGCTGTGGCAGCTCGGCGCGACGGCTACTCCGAGCGTACAGCTATTTGTTGCATTGGCATCCGGCGGTCTGATGGTGGTTGGCGCCGCGATCGGCAGGCCCTGGACCGCCGTGATCTCGGCCCCCGACTGGCCGGGCATGGTGGGCGACCCCATCTTCCTGCGCGTCAACCGCGCCATGTCAATCCTCTGGGCGGCCGTGGTGGCGTGGACCGGGGTGGCCGCTTGGGCCGCGCTCGGTCCGCTGGCGCGCTGGGCGCCGCTGGCTGCGGCTATCGCCCTTTCCTTGTGGTTGCCCGGACGCTGGGTTCGCGCGGCGCTGCGCCAGCGACTCGCGCAAGCCGACCCGAACCCGTGGGTATCACCGCTGACGACCGCTCGCCATGCCGACCTGGAGGTGGACGTGGCCGTCGTCGGCGCCGGCATTGGCGGTCTGACCGCGGCGGCCCTGCTGGCCCGCGCCGGGGCCCGGGTGGCGGTCTTCGAGCAGCACGATAAGCCGGGCGGCTTTGCGCACCACTGGGAGGGACATGCCGTCGCGGGCCAGGACCGACTTACATTTCGTTTCGACGCCGGCGTGCATGACGTTTCGGGCTGGTTTGCGGGCGGTCCCGTGCATGAACTCTTGGGCCGGTTGAACTTGCAAGACGCCGTCGACTGGCGCCGTCTCGATCGCTGTTTCGTTGATGAAGGGGGGTGTTGGAACGTGCCGCGCGGCTGGGACGTGTTCGGCGCTGACTTGGCTCGCCGTTTCCCCCAGGATGCCTGGTCCTTGCCCGCCGCCTTGGCGCTGATTCAGCGCATCCACGCTGGTATGTACGCCACCAGCGCGGCACGCGGTGGCGTACCCGGTCAGCCGACCACGGTCCAGGGATTGCTGGACTTCGCACGCGCCCATCCCGAGACGATGCGTTGGCTGGACGCGCCGTTCGGGGACCTGATGCGCGCGCACGGCATCGGGCGCGGCGCCGAAGCCGCGCTGCTGGGGTTGGCCGGTTACATCACGCATCGACCGGCGGCGTTGTCGGTGCGCGAGTACGTGCCTATCCTGGGCTACTTCATGCATGGCGGGTTCTACCCAGCGGGCGGATCCGGCCAGCTCGCGCAAGCGCTGGTTGACAGCATCCGTCTGGATGGCGGCGCCGTCCATCTGTGCGGCGGCGTCGCACAGGTGCTGCTGAACGGCTCGCGCGGCGAGGACGCGGTGCGAGGCGTGCGGCTGGCGGACGGGCGCGAGGTGCGCGCCGCGGCGGTGGTGCTCAACGCCGACTTGCTGGAGGCCAGCCGCGCGCTGTTGCCGGATCGCGCCCTGCCGGTGGGTTTCTCGCATCAGTTGCGGGCATTGCAACCCACAGCCTCGATGTTCTCGGTGCATCTGGGTATCCGCGGAGAACTTGAGGGCCTCGCCCCAGTGAACCACATGACGCTCGACGGGCGGATGTTGGAGGTAGTGTTGCCCAGCCTGGTCGACCCGAGCGCGGCTCCAGCGGGCTACCACACCGTCGAACTGATGCAGTTGCTCGACCCGACGCTGGCGCTCGAGTGGTTCGAGCAACCCGATCTCACCAACCCGGTAGCGCAGCGACACAGCGCCGCCTACATAGCCCGCAAGGCTGCCCTTGCCGAGCCGTTGATCGACGCGGCGGCGCGACTCATTCCAGACCTGCGCGAGCGCATCGTCTACCGCAGCGAAGCCAGCCCGCTCACCTTCAGGCGTTATGGCTGGAGCACGCAGGGCGCGGTCTACGGCGTCCGCCATCCGCACGCCCGGCTGGCGCGGCGCAGCCCAATCGTCGGACTCGCGATCGCCGGTGCGGCCACGCACGGCCCCGGCGTCGAAGCCGTGATGATCTCGGGCGCCGAGGCGGCCGACGCGCTGCTGCCGGGGTTGCTGGCGACCGACCTTCGACTCACAACTCATTAAGGAGCCTGCTCGATGAACCAACGCACCTGGATTCGACTTTTGCATGTAGCCTGTGCCGCCGTGCTGGGTGCCTACCTGTACAGTCCCTGGGCCGGATGGCCGGCTTTCGCGTTCGCCGTGAAGTGGGTGGCGTTTCCAGCTCTGGCGCTCAGTGGGCTGTCGCTGTGGCTGTTACCACGCCTGCGAGCACGCCGGACTCTACCCAAGCGATAAAGGACTCACTCAAATCCGCCGGTCGTGTACCACAAGCATACTCATCGCGCACGATGGAGAGGTTAAAATGATAAACTGATTCTAATTCGCAAGATTTTCAAGCACGAGGCTTCGCATGGCTGGACATAGTAAATGGGCGAACATCCAACACCGCAAGAACACCCAGGACGCCAAACGCGGCAAGCTGTTCACCCGGCTGATCCGGGAAATCACCGTGGCGGCTCGCATGAGCGGCGGCGATCCCGGCGCCAATCCGCGGTTGCGGCTGGTGATGGACAAGGCGCTGGCCGCCAACATGCCCAGGGACACCATCGAGCGCGCCATCAAACGCGGCTCAGGGGCGCTGGAAGGGATGGAGTACGAGGAAATCCGCTATGAAGGCTACGGGCCGGGCGGGGTGGCGGTGATGGTGGACGCCATGACCGACAACCGCAACCGCACGGTGGCGGAAGTCCGCCACGCCTTCAGCAAGTGCGGCGGCAATCTCGGCACCAGCGGCTCGGTGGCGTTCCAGTTCAGCGAACAGGGCGTGCTGAGCTATCCGGCCGGCTGCGATGAGAACCGGATCATGGAGATCGCGATCGAAGCCGGCGCCGACGATGTGGCGAGCTACGAGGATGGTTCGGTGGACGTGTTGACCGCGCCCGCCGCATTCTCCCCGGTCAAGGAAGCGATGAGCGCCGCTGGTCTGGAGCCGGCGGAAGCGGAAGTCACCCAGCGCGCCGCCTCCAACATCACCCTCGGTCTCGAGGATGCGCAAAAGATGGTCAAGCTGCTGGACCTGTTGGAGGATCTGGACGACACCCAGAACGTCTACTCCAACGCCGACATCCCCGATGCGGTTCTGGCGCAACTCTGAACGTGGCGACGGTGCGGCTGATGGGGATCGATCCCGGCTCGCGAATCACCGGCTACGGCGTCATCGACCTGGACGGACCCCGCAGCCGCTACGTCGCCAGCGGTTGTATTCAGACCGACAGCAGCAGGCCGCTGCCGGAACGCTTGAAGATCATCTTTGAAGGCGTGGCCGGCATGATTCGGGAGCATCAGCCCGTGGAAGTGGCGGTCGAGCAGGTCTTCATGCATCGCAATCCCGACTCAGCGCTCAAACTCGGTCAGGCCCGAGGCGCGGCTCTGTGCGCCGTGGTCATGGCCGGCCTGCCGGTCAGCGAATACGCGCCGCGCGCCATCAAACAGGCCGTGGTCGGCAGTGGGGCGGCGGATAAGACCCAAGTGCAGCGCATGGTCGGCTTGCTGCTGAACCGCGCGGAACCCCTGTCGGCCGACGCCGCCGACGCGCTGGCGGTGGCGATCTGCCACGGCCACACCCGCCAGACCCTACACCGGTTCGGCATCGCCGGCGCCGCGCTGGCCGGGAGGCGCCGGTGATCGGTCGCCTGCGCGGATTGCTGGCCTGGAAACAGCCGCCGTACCTGGTGATCGACGCGCACGGCGTCGGTTACGAGCTGGAGGCGTCGCTGACCACCTTCCAGACGTTGCCGGAGATCGGAGTGGAAGTGACGCTGCACACCCATTTGGCGGTGCGCGAGGATGCGCACACGCTCTACGGATTCGCCAGCACGGCGGAACGCAGTCTGTTCCGCGGGCTGATCCGGGTGACCGGCATCGGTCCACGCCTGGCGCTGCTGATCTTGTCGGGGATGAGCGTGGATCGGTTCGGCCGCTGCGTGCGCGAGGGCGACACCGCCGCCCTGACCGGCTTACCGGGGATCGGCAAGAAAACCGCCGAGCGACTCGTCATCGAAATGCGCGACCGCGTCGGCGCGCTGGGTCTGAATCCGACCGCCGTGACGCTACCGGGCGAGCGGAGCATCCAGCCGGAGATCAGCCCGGCGGACGATGCGATCAGCGCCTTGGTCGCGTTGGGCTATCGGCTGCCCGAAGCATCGCGCATGGTGCAGTCCCTGGAAGTCGAGGGTCTGACCAGCGAGGCGATCATCCGGCTGGCCTTGCAGGCCAGCGTGCGCCGCTAGCCAGCGGAGGCTCATTGCCTCAACCGAAAAGAGCGACGTTCGGCATCGTTTGGTCTTACACTTTGACCTGACACGCCTTACCGGAAATCCCGGACTTCCCGTCGCGATCATGAGCACATCCAACCGTTTGATTTCGCCTGCCGCCAACGGCGAGGACGCCTCGCAGGACCGGGCCGTCCGTCCGCGGCGGCTGGAGGACTACATCGGCCAGCAGGCGCTACGCGAGCAGTTGGAGATTTTCATCGAGGCCGCGCGCGCGCGCGGCGAGGCGCTGGATCATGTGTTACTGTTCGGCCCCCCGGGTCTGGGCAAGACCACGCTGGCGCACATCATCGCCGCCGAGATGGGCGTCAATCTGCGCCAGACCTCGGGACCGGTGTTGGAACGGCCGGGCGACGTCGCCGCTCTGCTTACCAATCTCGAGCCGCGCGACGTGCTGTTCATCGACGAGATTCACCGCCTGAGCCCGGTGGTGGAGGAAGTGCTGTATCCGGCG
>DAIRDI010000038.1:0-6316 GCA_036796235.1 Candidatus Competibacteraceae bacterium
ATTGGCCCCGGCCACGGGCGCTGCCGTGGCCCAACGCCACCGAACTGGCCCGCGCCCGCACGGCGGGATTGGTCGAACCGGTGATCGCGCGCCCCCTGCCGGACGGGCGCCCGGTCTGCTACGAGATCCTCACCGGGCTGAAGCAGTGGCTGTTGGCGCAACGGATCCCGCTGGCCACCGTGCCGGTCGTGGTGCGCGAGGTCGGCGACGCGGTCGCCCGGCGCTGGGTCGAGGCCGATGCGAGCACGACCGACCGCGATCCGCTGGCCGAGGCGCGCGCCTTGGCGGAACGGGTCGCGCAAGGGCTCAGCGTGGCCGCCGCCGGCCGTGAGTTCGGGTTGAGCCGGACCGATGCCTCGCATCGCTTGCGGCTGCTGCGGCTGGCCCCCGACGTCCGGGCGATGATCGCCGCCGGCGCGCTGGCGCCGGGTTTGGCGCGGGCCTTGGTGGGACTGGAGGAAGCCACGCAGCGGGCGCTGGCCGGGCGCATCCAGCGCGAGCGCTTGACCGCCCGGCAGGTGGAACAACTGGCGCGGGCGCATAAAACCGGCCGAGGGACGGGCGCTTCATCCGCCATTGGCCCATCGCGGAGTGCCGCCCCGGATCCGGATCAAGTGCGGCTGGAACAAGCCCTGGCCGAGCGGATGGGTGCGCCGGTCGCGATCCGTTACGACCCCTCGGGCCGGGGCGAGCTAACGATCGTGTTCGATAGCCTGGAAATCCTGGATGGCATACTTGAAAAAATGGGCTATTCGGTTTGAGGGGATCGCGGATACAATTAACTATAAACCTATAGTTCGCTTAAATTGAAAGCGGGTTCCTGATAATGCTCAACGATACGTTCATAGAGATCGGTGGACCAGCCGAGCAGTTCGAGCAGGCGCTCCTGCAGGCGGCTGATGGGCGACAAGAAGGCCCGGACCCGTCCGGCGACCTCGATGACGGTCAGGCTCACGCCGCGAAAGGCGCGCAGGATCGATTCCGCGGTGGGCGTGGCGGTGGTCCGGTTGACCTGCCACGGATAGAGGCCGGCCAGGGACTCACCGGTCTGGGCCAAGGCCTGGCGGACGGCAAATTCCACCAGGGTCAGCACCCGCAGGGCCAAGCTCAGCAACCGGATCAGCCCGGTGACCCGTCGATCGCTTTGCAAATACAGCGGGGTCAACGACAACGACCGGCCTTTGAAGCGCCCGAACTGACCCTCGATGACATATTGGCCGCGATAGGCGTTGACGGCCACCGCCAGCGACACCGTCGGCTGGTTGGTGGCATAGACGCGCCAGCCGAGCCGGCGTTTCGCGGCGGCGACCGCCGCCGCGTCGATCCGCGCGGCGATCGTGCTCCGCTGGTGGATCCGGGTCCCGGCCGGCCGGGCGCCGTAGCGGCGCCGGGGCCGGTCCTCGGTCGTGGTCCGCACGTCGTAGTCGATCAGACCGGTCACCCGATGCTGCCGAACGATCTGCTCGGCGGCGGTCGTCAAGCCGGCGGCATCGAGAATTTTCTTGCCCTGCTTGCGTTCGTCGAGCCGGTCGATGGCGGCCAGGGCCTGGTCCAGGCGCCCGTCGAGGCGGCGGGCCTGGCGGTCGGCCAGGGCGACCGAGCGCACCACCAGGCGCCGTTCCGACCACGTCACCGGCCGACCGTCCACCCGTTCCTCCAAGACGACGGTCACGACATAGCCTTCGGCCAGCAAGTCCGGGGGCGTCGTCGCGTCCGGAGCCGCTGGGGCATGGACCGGTTCCAGGGCTTGTTCGCCGCTCAAGACCGGGGCCAGCAGGGCGTCGAGGGCGGCGGCGGGCATCTGTTTGCCGCCCAAGGGGCACAAGTAGTAGTCCCCGCCGCGCGCGATCCACGCCCGCGTCGCCGAGGACCCCATCTTGCGGTCGCCGATGTAGGTTTTTCCTCCCACCCCGACGGTCTGTTGCACCCGTTGAATCTCCGGCACGTACAACGGATCATCCGCGCAATTCCCGCCGACCACCGTCGTGGTCAGCGGCAGACCCAGCGGATCGAGGGTCGACAGACTGATTTTGATCTGCGGCAGGTCCGGTCGATGGTCTTTGCTATGTCCCAACTGAAACAACCCGTTCTCGTCCACCGTGGCATAGGTCTTGGCCGAGGTGCTGTCGATGCGGATCGGCCCGGCCGCCGCGTCCAGGTCGTAAACCCGCAGCGCCACCTCGTTGAGCCCCGTTTCCACCGCCGCCCACGCCTCGGGGTCGGCCCACCGGTCCAGCATCTCCGCCAGCCGATCGTCGCTGAAATCCAGCGGCCGAATCGGTTTCCCCACGCACGCGCTCAGCGTCGCCAGACGCTCCGCCGCCCAGGGCTGCACGTGCGCCAGACAGTGGTCGCCTTGCGAGGTGACGAACATCAACCACACCCCGGCCACTTCGCCGAAGCTCAATTCCCCCTTCCACAGGCCATGGGTGGGAAAGACCTCATCCAGCAGGGCCGGAATCCGCAGCTTCTGGATTTGCGCCCACAGCACCGGCAGGTCGTCCACGTGTTCGACTTGAATCAAGCGAAGCAGGTTGTTCAGCATGGGGGTCACCGATGAGTTCCCCTGACCGGCCAGCCGACGATCGGGGGAGAGCAAGAGTTCGAGATTCAAAGAGTGATCGGGTGGAGCGTCCTCATGCCCGATCCAGCGGGGCTTCAGAGAGACGCTGCTCCTCCGGCAACGATACCCCAGTTTTTACAATCGATCAAAGCCTTGGTTCGTTTAAGCGAACTGTAGGGTGGAAGTTACCGCTTCGCGAGGATTGATGCGAAATACGGCATCAAACCGATTTGTTTCTCCACCTCGCTCGAAGACCAGCAGGCAGAACTTGACCGCATGGTGTACCTCTTCGAAGATGTATCGCTCATTCGAAAAACTTACAAGGTCAGTGACCATGCAGTGTGAAAAAAGCATATCCCGCAACCCCTTGGTCCCGAGATCGGTATAAATCCCGGATGGAATCACGATGCCGCACTCTCCGCTCTCGCGCAGCAGGTTGTAGCACTGCTCGGTGAACAGCTTGTAAAGATTGATGTCGCTGCCGGTTTTCTTGCCGTTGACGATGGCCGATTGGTGCTTGAATTGCGGCGCGGCGCGAAACCAGGCGGAAACGTGTGGAAACCGGGAAAGGTGTTCCAGCCAAGCGGCGCGGATGTCCGGTTTTTCCAGCAGCTTGGCCTGCTCCTTCTCGAACTCCTTAATGGTCATCTTGTTTTTGGTGACCAATTCCGAATAGTCCTGGAAAAACTCCTTGGCTTGGGGTTTGAAAATTTCCCACGGTGGATTGGTGATGATCGCGTCGAAGCCGCCGCGCTGGTGCAAAATCTCATCGAACTCGAAACCCCAATGAAAAGGACGCAGGGCTTCGATATCGGCCAGATTCAACTTGCGCTTTTTCGGTTTCCCCGCCTTGCCTTTCGCCGCATCCCAAGTCGCTTCCTCATAACGAATGCCCGAACGGTCCCACTGCTCCAGCAACAGCTCGTTCAACGTGGATTGGGCCTCAGCCTTGTGCTCTTCGATATCGACCTTGAGCGCCGACAGATCCATGCCGCCGGCCCAGGAAACCGTATGACGGTAAGTCTCAACCAACCGATTCTTCTCAGCCAGCACCTGGCGATAACTTTTTCGGTAAAGATCATCCTGCCTGGAATCGAACTCGTGAGCTTCGACTTGCAACAAGCCAACGAGCGAATTACCGGACAGAATATTGAAGTCGATGTTCGGCAGGGGTTCCAATTGATCCACGGTTTGCGCCGAAGCCACCAGGGCCAGAAACAGGCGCAGCCTGGCGATTTCGGTCGCTTCCTCCATCAGATCCACACCGAACAGATTGTCGGTAATGATGGTTCGCTTGATAAAATAGGCGAGGCTTTTATGCTCGGCTTCCCATCGGGCGACGCGCCCTGCCAATTCGCGGTCGTTGAGGAATTTGATGCGCCCGATGACCGCCGAGTAGATATTGATCAAGGTCTTCATGGCGGCCACCAGAAACGCGCCGGAACCACAAGCGGGGTCCAGGAGTTTCAGGTCGGGCAGCACCTTCAACAACAGTTCTCTGCACAGAGGGGCATCCAGGCCGAGCAACATCTCCGCGACGCCCGCGAAATTCCGGGCCAGCAACCCCAAAGCGGGCGCGGCGGGCTGGTTCACCTTTTCCAGAATCAAGCGATGAATCGTGCGCTCGCACAGGTACTCGGTGATTTCCGGGCGGGTGTAATAGGCGCCGAACGCCTTCTGATTGATGTATTTCTCGAAGATATAACCCAGCACGTCGGGGTTGATCTCGTTGTCCTCCCCGCCGGGGGTGTCATTGAGGTTCCAGGAGTACGCGGCGAACAGGCCAAAAAGATTCGCAAAGGCCGCGTCGGGAATGCGGATGGCCGGGCCATGGTCGCGCTCCAGGCGATGAGGGATGAACAGGCCGCCGTTGAGATAAGGAATGTCGCCGATCAGCCGCCGGGCGTCGCCGGATCGCTGCTCCACCGGTTTGGCGAACCCCTCGAAGAACAGAGCCTGCAAAAACTCGGCATAAAAGCGCTCTTCCCCCCGGCGCTGGCTGTCCTTCAGTTGGTCGGAAAGATAGTCGGCGTTGCCGCCGTCCAGAAAGTGTTTGCGCTGGAGGAACCAGACGAACATCAGCCGGTTCATGAGCACCGAGGCATACCAGCGGCGGTCGCGTTCGTCGGGAATGCCTTCGATCAGCTCGACGAAGGCCAGGTGCTGCGCGTCGTATTCCTTAAAAAACCGCTTGGTGACCCGCTCCACGTCCAAGGCGGACTTCATGCGCTACAGGACTCGGGCCAGGGGAAAACGGCCGTGCTCGTCCAGTTCGTTGATGTCCACCAGGATGCCGGAAACCTTGGAGATAAACAGGTCGCCGGGTTGGCCTTTCACGTACAGATGTTCGCGCGGAAAGCGCTTGCTGCCTTCTCGCTTGACCCAAAGCCACAGACTCTGCGTGGGCGCGACGCCGCTGTCCACGAAGATGACCAGGTTCTCGTGGGCGTGCTGGGACAGGGTCTTATGGATCTCCAGGCGGGCGGACCGGTCCGGCAATCCCGCCACCAGAAAGGCGACGACCCCGGACAGTTCGGCGATGGGGGTGGCCCGCCAGGGGTTTTCATGAACCGGAACGGCGATGGACTGGGCGCCCCTGGCGTGGGACCAGCCCAGTTCTTCGATGAACAGACGCTTGAAGTCGAAGGATTGAAGACCGTCGCGCAGACGTTCGATTTGCAGCTTGTCCATATTCATGCCAGTCCTAACGTGCAAATGATTATCGGCTCGCGCTGGCTTTCCTGTGCGTCGATCACGCACAGGCGGCCGTCCTCGCGCAGATTCCGCACCAATTCCGCCAGCCGGTGATCGTCGATGCCGGCCCTGATCTGGCGGTTCAGCGCGTCGGTGACGGTGGGATAGAGAGGATAACGGTAGACCTCTTCCAGGGCGCGGTCGATTTCGCGCAGGTGGGCGTCGGTGACGAACAGGTCGCGCCGGTCGCCGAGACGTTCCCGATACCGCTTGAGCCGCTCGTAAACCTTGAAGCGCGCGCCGGACGGCCGGCCGAGCGCGCCGCCCCAGGATTTTTCCTCATCAAGGAGGTGCTGCATCCCGCGCGCGGTCAGTTCGTGGTGTTGCTCGGTACGCGGCAGGGCCGGCGTATCGGCGCGGCACGCGGCGGCCTTGAGGATGGTGAGTTGGGATTGCGTCACCGAGTGGCCCCGTTCGTCGATCCAGGCCAGGGCGTCGTTGCCCTGCCCGGTGCGCAGATACACCAGCGCGCCCCTGGGGGCTTCCAGCGACGGCGCGTGCGCCTTGGTGGCGTAGACGATCTCGGGCAGAGCTTCGATCCTGGCGATCAGACTGGGATCGGCGTCGGTGGCGTTCTTCCAGATTTGATAGGCGAAGGAGGCCAGATCGACCTCGGTGTCGCCGTCGTCGTCGAGGATGCCGTTCTTTTCGGTATAAAGGTCGCGAATCAGGCTGTCGTCCCGATCGTCGTCGAAGAAGGCTTCATCCGATCCGACGACCTCGCGGTTCTCGATCAGGCGTTGGCGCACGCGGGCGCGCAGCCGAATCAGCCGTTCCACCCCATCGGCGGGCACGAAGGAATAGCAGAGAATCCGGTCCGCCCGCTGGCCGATGCGGTCCACGCGACCGGCCCGCTGGATCAGGCGGATGATCGCCCAGGGCAGGTCGTAATTGACGATGATGGCGCAATCCTGAAGATTCTGGCCCTCCGAAAGCACGTCGGTGGCGATCAGGACGCGCAATTCTCCGGCTGGTCCGACCTGCTCGCGCTTGCCGTTC